>NZ_JBHUDX010000175.1:0-1351 GCF_042678285.1 Streptomyces caeni | reverse complement strand
GCGGACTTCGTGGAGTTCGTGGACGCCGCGCACCAGCGGGGCATGCGCGTGATCATCGACTTCGTGATGAACCACACCAGTGACCAGCACCCGTGGTTCCAGCAGTCGCGCACCCATCCCGACGGCCCGTACGGGGACTACTACGTCTGGGCCGACGACGACAAGCAGTTCCAGGACGCGCGGATCATCTTCGTCGACACGGAGGCGTCCAACTGGACCTTCGACCCGGTGCGCAAGCAGTACTACTTCCACCGGTTCTTCTCCCACCAGCCGGACCTCAACTACGAGAACCCGGCCGTCCAGGAGGAGATGATCTCCGCACTCAGGTTCTGGCTGGATCTCGGGATCGACGGATTCCGCCTCGACGCGGTGCCCTACCTCTACCAGGAGGAGGGGACGAACTGCGAGAACCTGCCGGCGACGCACGGGTTCCTCAAGCGGGTGCGCAAGGAGATCGACGCGCACTACCCGGACACCGTGCTGCTGGCGGAGGCCAACCAGTGGCCCGAGGACGTGGTCGACTACTTCGGCGACTACCACCGCGGCGGCGACGAGTGCCACATGGCCTTCCACTTCCCCGTCATGCCCCGCATCTTCATGGCCGTGCGCCGCGAGTCGCGCTACCCGGTCTCCGAGATCCTCGCCAAGACCCCCGCCATCCCCTCCGGCTGCCAGTGGGGCATCTTCCTGCGCAACCACGACGAGCTGACCCTGGAGATGGTCACCGACGAGGAACGCGACTACATGTGGGCCGAGTACGCCAAGGACCCCCGCATGCGCGCCAACATCGGCATCCGCCGCCGGCTGGCCCCGCTGCTGGACAACGACCGCAACCAGATCGAGCTGTTCACCGCGCTGCTGCTGTCCCTGCCCGGCTCGCCGATCCTCTACTACGGCGACGAGATCGGCATGGGCGACAACATCTGGCTCGGTGACCGCGACGCGGTACGCACCCCGATGCAGTGGACACCGGACCGCAACGCGGGCTTCTCCTCCTGCGACCCCGGCCGCCTCTACCTGCCCACGATCATGGACCCGGTCTACGGCTACCAGGTCACCAATGTGGAGGCGTCGATGGCCTCCCCGTCCTCGCTGCTGCACTGGACCCGGCGGATGATCGAGATCCGCAAGCAGAACCCGGCCTTCGGCCTGGGCTCCTACACCGAACTGCCCTCCTCCAACCCGGCCGTGCTCGCCTTCGTACGCGAACACAAGGACGACCTGGTGATGTGCGTGCACAACTTCTCCCGGTTCGCCCAGCCCACCGAACTGGACCTGCGCCCCTTCACCGGCCGCCACCCGGTGGAACTCATCGGCCAGGTCCGCTTCCCCGCCATCGGCGAACTGCCCT
>NZ_JBHUDX010000174.1:0-968 GCF_042678285.1 Streptomyces caeni | reverse complement strand
CCGCGGCTGCAGTCGGTGAGTTGCTTGGGCGCTCGGCGGGTGTCGCAGGGCCGGGACGGGAAACGGTCCTTGACGAACGCGGTGTGTCGTTCCTGGGCGGAGGGCCGGAGCGTGGCTGCGGGGCCGACCATGCATGGGCCGGTGGCGCCGAAAGTGTTGCCATGCTTCCACGATTCCAAGCCGAGCCCGCGGGGCCCTTCGCATGCCCGCACCGGGCATCGCCGGACGGTCAGACTCGGGACACCGTCCCGCAGCCCTCCGTACGGTCCTTGTCGAGGTCCTTGCTGCGGTCGTACGGGTCCGTGGTCGGGCCGGTCGGGGGCGCGCCGGTCGGTTCGGTCGAGTCGAACTCCGGGTGCAGATAGCCGTCGTAGACATCACAGGCGGAGTTGCCGATGTCGTCGGCGTACTGGACGATCGCCAGCTTGCCGGGGGTGGCCCGGATCTTCCTCGGGTCGGCCATCTCCACGTCGAGGACCCGGCGCACGATGGTGCGGGTCACCTCGGTCGAGTCCTTGTCGGCCGGGGCGACCGGGTAGACGAAGGTGTAGTCGGCGTGGATGATGACGGACGCGTGGTCTCCGGCCTTGAACGTCATGCGGCCGCGGGTCTTGACCACGTCCCCGACGAGCCGTATCTCGTCCGGGTCGAACCGGCTGACGAGCAGGAGCGGGTCGTGCCGCTCGTCCGGCTTGCGCAGCCAGCTCTTCACATCGTCGATCATCCCGGGCTGCTGGGGGTCGATGACGGCGAGTGCGGCGTCGGGGCGGGCGCCGAGCAGAGTCTTGCGGTCGATGTTCGCGCCGACGAGCAGGGCCTTGGTCTGCCGTAGTGCCTGGGCCACCTGAGCCTTCGTGAGCGAGCCGACCGGCGTCGCCTTCGGCAGGACGATCCCGGCCGCTCCGTCGGCCCACCGCGCGGCGGGGGACCCGGCGAACGGCCGGTCGAGGGTGGGCGTCAAGAGCGCT
>NZ_JBHUDX010000173.1:0-6150 GCF_042678285.1 Streptomyces caeni | reverse complement strand
TATCCCGCGGAGCGGGATATGCAGCGCTGGCGCGCTGCATAGGTAACGGCTCCACTGACGCTCCGCCAGATTTCCGCGCAAGCGCGGAAACCGAATTCCGCAAGCGGAATTCTGAGCGTGTGTCAATTCGCGCAAGCGCGAATTGAGGGAATCCCGCAAGCGGGATTCCTGAGGCTGGCAGTAAGGGTGGGTGCATCACGCGCGGGCCTGTGTAGGGCTTGGGATTCCCAGCTACTACCCTGACAAGGAATGTGACGGGCCGTCGGACTGACGGGGTGCCCGCCTCGTTGTAGTGACGGGTTCCGCTGCGCTCCACCCTGAACCCTCTCCCCCATCGTCTGACTGTCGACGTGTTCGCTAATGGCCTGCCAGCATACAGGTCAACCGGCCGTTCGTGGATGGGATTGAGTCAGGTGTCACCCTCGGGCATAGAGGTTGGTGCGCGGATGATGCATCACAAGTCATTACTGTGTAGAGTCTGGTATCAGATGCCACATCCCTACCGCCGCGCACCTTGCGCCTGGATTCTATTTGCTATTACGCGCTGCATTTCCGCGAAAAAAGGAGAGTACGGGGCATGGCTGTGAAGCTGCGTGATCACCAGATTGAGGCCGTTGCCGCCATTGTGCGGGGTCTTGATGTTCCGTCAGGCGGGATTCCCTGGAATGGTCTTCGTGGGCAGGTGCACGCGGCGTGTGGGACGGGGAAGACCATCATGGCTGCGACGTCGGCGAGGCGGCTTGTGCCCAGGGGGCGTGTGCTCGTGCTGGTGCCGACGCTGGATCTTTTGGCGCAGACGGTGAGGGCGTGGCACGAGGCGGGGCACAAGGGGCCGGCGGTGGCGGTGTGTTCGCTTCAGGACGATCCGGGGCTGTGGTCGTTGAAGGTGCGCTCCACGACGAACCCGATCCAGTTGGCGCTGTGGCACGGGCAGGGGCCGGTGACCATCTACGCGACGTACGCCAGTCTGGGGGTTCTGGCGGAGGCGTTCGAGGGTGTCTACGGGCAGAAGCTTGATCCGGTAGACCTGGCGGTGGTTGATGAGGCGCACCGGACAAGTGGCTCGATGGGTAAGGCGTGGGCGGACATCCACGACCAGAGCGTCATCCCGGCGTACCGGCGGCTGTATCTGACGGCGACGCCGCGGATCTGGGAGGAGCGACTCAGCCGGGAGGTTGCTGAGGGGGTGCGGGATCCGCTGCCTCGGGAGATGGCGGCGTCCATGGATGACGAGACCGTTTTCGGGCCCGTTCTGTACAAGCTCTCGCTCGCATCAGCTGTCTCTCGGGGCCTGTTGGCGCGGTACCAGATCATCGTCTTGGAGTTGAAGGACCCCGTCGTCACGCCCGAGCGGCTGATGGGCGAGGAGCGGCACACTGAAGAGGTGCGCGGGCAGCGCCTGGGGGCGCTCCAGGCCGCATTGCTGCACACCATGGCTGAGCATGGCCTGTCAACGTGCATCACCTTCCACCACCGCACCATCGAGGCGCAGGCGTACGCGGAGGGCCTAGAGCGGGTGGCTGCGAAGCTGCATGCGGATAAGCCCGAGACGTACCCGAAGCGGATCTGGGCCAACTGGCTGTGCGGCGAGCACGTCCCCGAACGCCGGCGAGAGGTCCTGGGTTCGTTCGGGTCCACGGCGCAGCGGGCCGTGCTCTCCAACTGCCGTGTCCTGGGCGAGGGCGTCGACATCCGCGCGGTGGACTCCGTTGCCCTCCTGGACCCAAAGGGGGCGCCACACGACATCGTCCAAGCCATCGGGCGGGCACTGCGCCAGAAGCCCGGACAAGGCAAACTCGCCTCCCTGATCGTGCCTGTCTTCCTCCAGCCCGGTGAAATGCCCGAGGATATGTTCACCTCGGGGTCGTATCGCCCGTTGGTGAAAGTCTTGGAAGGTCTGCGCGCTCACGATGAAGAAGCCGTCGAGTTGCTCGCCATTCCCCAGGAGCCTCAGAAGGATGTCGCCCAACCGTCCGTGAACATCGGTGTCGCGCCCGAGGAAGGTGAAGACGAATCCCGGCTCCTGCTCCGTTTCGCGGCCCCTCGGGATCCTGTGATGGTCGCCGACTGGGTCTCCTTCAACGTGATCGACACCGAGCGTCAGGACTGGGCCCGCGGCTGGGCGAAGCTGAAGACGTACGTCGAGCGGGTCGGGAACGCCCGCGTGCCCTACGGACACCGCGAAGGCGCGACACCGCTTGGGCAATGGGTCGCGGAGCAGCGGCGTGCCTTCTCGGCTGGGGAGATGAGCGGGCTGCGTGCCCGCCGGCTCGAGCAGCTCGGCATGGTGTGGTCGGTGACGGATGAGCGGTTCCAGGAGAACCTGGAAGCAGCGAAGGCGTACTACGAGCAGCACTGGACGCTGTGCGCTCCCAGGTCGGCAGCGATGCTGGACAGGCCGTTGGGGATGTGGCTCGCGAATTTGCGGCGGCCCGGTGCACTGGAGGGGCACCCGGAGTGGAAGACCGCGCTGGAAGCCCTGGACAAGGACTGGAACCCGTCCTGGCCGGCGGACTGGCAACGCCACTACGCCGCACTACGCGAGCTCCTGGCCGACGAAGAAGGCCAAGTCGGTGAGACCGAGGTACTGCCCGGGCTCACCGTCCACGGTATGGACATCGGCAAATGGCTGGCCAAGCAGCGCAGGCCGGAGGTCTGGCAGGCTCTTCACGACGGGCAGCGCGAACGCTTGCAGCAGCTCGGCATCACGCCGATCGCCCCGGATCCGGAGGAGCCCGCAAAGCCGTCCACGGCGCCTCTGAGCGCCTTCGAGCGCGGCGTTGCGGCTCTTACGCAGTACAAGACCCGAGAGGGGCACGTGACCGTTCCACGGGGGCACGTAGAGCGGCTCGAGGACGGCACCGAAGTCCGGCTCGGAGTATGGCGCAGCAACATGCGCAGCAGGCGAGACTCGCTGCCCAATGCACGGCGCCAGCTGCTGACGGACCTCGGTCTGTTCGGCTGAAGGGTCGGGTCAGTGGCTGGTCGACGCGCTGCACGGGGCCTTCAGGCCCTGCTGGGGGATCCGGCTGGTGTGCTCTTCCTGGTCCCGCTTTGCTCAGGAGACCGGCTCGGGAACCTCCCCCGGCCTGACCGGCACGATCTCGACACGGGTACAGCCCACCGCCTGGAGTTCGGTACGGCGACGCTTCGCCGACCGTTTGTCGTACCCACCGGCCGGCGCCTGCGGGGCGCCGTCCGGGTCGGTCCACAGCAGGCCGTAGTGCTGCATCACGCTCGTCATGGAGATCACGCTTCCCCTCCCCCGACGACCGTAAGCACACCGCGCGAAGCGCACCGCGGACCCACATGACCGCACTGGACGCGCTGGGGCTGAAATGGGCCCTAAGGGATAAGGAATGGGATAAGTTTACGGTTAAGCAATTCCGGTCCTGAGGTGAAGGTGGCAGGGCATGGCATCTGAGGAAGAGCTGTTCGCGTCCGTCGACGCTCTGCTGAACGAGGAGCCGCATCTGCCGCCTCCGGCGGAGCGGGCCCGGCTGCGTGAGGCCGCCGGCATCACCCAGGCTCGCCTGGCCACCGCGTTGAAGACCACGACCCAGTCGGTGAAGAACTGGGAGAACGGCCGCAGCGAGCCGAAGTCACCGCGCCTGGACGCATACCAGCGGCTGCTGAACGGGTGGGCGGCGAAGTACCCCGCCCCCGGCGCAGCCCCGGCGGTCTCGGCTGTCGCGACAGCACCGGCGGCGTCTGCTGAACCGGCCGCGTCCGAGGCGGCCAAGGCAGACGCCCCGCCTGTCGACGGTCCAGGTGCGGGGCCGACGCGCCCCGCCACCCGGTCCGCCGCGACGTCGCGGCGCCCGGCCTCTGCGAGGCCTGCAGCCGATCCGCGGTTCCCGCACGGTCCGCTCGCCGTGCTGGACGGTGACGGCTGCGCGTACGGCGTCGACGGGATCGTGCTCGACTGCCCCGCGACCACGGTGGTGGAGCTGGTGGAGTGGACGCTGCGCGAGTCCGGGCTCGGTGCACCGCGTCTGCACCGCAACGGCAAGGACAGCGACCCGCTGATCGTCCTCACCGCCGCGGCCGCCGTGAAGCTCGGCCTGCCCGAGCGCCTGGAAGGCCACGAACAGCGCCGCTCCCTGCGCCTGCCGGAGGACCACCCGGTGGTCAAGCAGGTGGTGAAAGCGAAATGGCGGCTCACCCAGCGCGGGTTCGGCCCGTGGGCAAGGATCTACCGCAAGGTCCAGGGCCGTGAGCGGCAGTGCGTGCAGCTGGCGATCCTGTCGTGGGACGCCCTGGATGAGCGGTCCTGGCCCGGCGTCTTTGAGATGGAACCTGCTGATGTCGCCCGCGTCCTGGGCGTCTATGCCCAGCGGGTCATCACGCCGCGCGGCTCCACGGCCGTGTCCGGGCTGGAGCTGATGACGGCGCTGCGCCCGCCCACACGTGCGGTGCGCGACGAGGCGAGCGGGAACTGGGTGCCCGGCCACAACCCCGGCAGCCTCGGGACGGAGCCGATGGATCCGGCGCCGCCGGAGGCCACGCCGGAGCACCCCGTCGTCGTGGACAGTGGCTGGAGGGGTGGGTTCCTGAACGAGGAGGCGTATCAGTGGGTGCGCGACGTCAGCCTGCTGAGCGATGAGGAGTGCACGCTGCCCTACGCGGTCGGCCTGGACCTCAACACCGCCTTCCTCGCCGCCGCGGCCCGCCTGGTCGTCGGCCTGTCCGCCCCCGACCACTTCGTAGGCCCGGCGTTCAACCCGAAGATCCCCGGCTCCTGGCTGGTCGACCTCTCCCACGTCGAGGTGGACCCGCGCCTGCCCTCGCCTTTCACCCCGGACGGCACCCGGCCGACCGGTCCGGCCTGGTACCAGACGCACACCGTCGCCTACGCCCAGGAGCTCGGCTACAACGTCACTCCCCTTGAGGCGTACCTGCGCCGCGAGACCGGCGCCTACCTCGACCCGTGGCACGACCGGCTCAAGACCGCGTACGTCGACACCCTCGCCGACCTCGGCGTCACCAAGGACCTCACCGACGCGGAGTTCCTGGCGGCGATGGAGCGCCACAAGGACGCCGACCCGGCCATGGCGGCCGTCCTCGCCGCGATCAAGGCCACCGTCAAGGGCGGCATCGGCAAACTCCGCGAGCGCCCGCAGGGCAGGAAGTACAAGGAGGGCGAGCGGTGGCCGGCCCTCCAGCGGCCGACCTGGCGGCCCGACATCCGCGCCGCCGTCATCTCCAAGGCGCGCGTCAACATGCACCGCAAGCTGCGCAACATGGCCACGATGACGGGCCTGTACCCGCTCGCCGTGCTCTCCGACTGCGTCGTCTACCCCTCACCGGGCGACAGCCCGCTCGCCTTCCTGCCCTATGCCGCCTCCGGCAAGCCCCAGCCCGGCGCCTTCCGCCTCGGCCCCACCCCCGGCCTGGCCAAACTCGAGGGCGTGCAGTCGATGCTGTGGGCGGTCGACCTCATGGAACAGGGCTACAACCCGGCCCGGCACATCAAGGGCGGCGACGCCGTCCTCGACGAAGGAGAGTGAGCGCTGTGGCCGGAGAGATCGACGACGCGATCGAACGCGCCGACCGGGAGTCCTTCACTCGCCAGCCGCCCAAGACCCTCAAAGGGCAGATCGGCTACCTGATCCGGCAGTTGGGCAGTGCGAAGGCAGTCGCACGCGAGATCGGGGTCACCGCCGACTCCGTCAACCGCTACCGACGCGGCGCCCGCAAACACGCCCGCCCCGACATCGCCGCGAAGATCGACGCCGCCGTACGGGCCCGCTGGCAGCCACAGGTCCGCAAGCGCCGGCAGAAGCAGGCCGCCACCACCGGCGGGATCACCGTAGAGACCCGCGCCCGCTTCGGATACACCGCACCCGTCGGCACCACCGACGACGGACGCTTCCGCCGCCTCACCGTCCACCTCCCCCCGCACTACGCACAACGCCTCTTCAACGCCCGCCAAGCCGGCGCCAGCGACCAGCAGATGCGCCAGATCATCGCCGACGGCCTCAAAGAGATCTACTTCCAAGACGGCGGAGCACGCGCCCTCGGTCTCTCCGACGTCACCCTCAACGACATCGACTACCTCGACCTCGACTACTAACCTGACGCCGGCCACGGCCCGGCACCTGCTCGTTGTGACTGAGCGTTTTAGTTGGCGGGTGAGCGCTGTACTTG
>NZ_JBHUDX010000172.1:0-1268 GCF_042678285.1 Streptomyces caeni | reverse complement strand
ATGGCTGTCTGCCCCCTGTCGCACGCATGACCTGGGGGGTGTTGCCGCCGGGCCTCGGGGCACCGCTTGACCGCTGATGAGGGGCCTGACGACCGCCCGGTCCGGCGCAACGCCGGGCCGCTGAGGGCGGGGGATGTCTGCGTAACGTGGTTGCCGGCGTGTGGTGCCGCAGGGACGGCCGGGAGTTGGGGACACGTGAGGAGAGAGGGCACGCGCACATGGTCAACACGACCGCGATAGATCTCTTCCTCGGCCTGGACCTGGGCAAGGAGTTCCACCACGCCCATGGCCGGACCGCGGACGGCAGAACCGTGCACGACAAGCGGCTGCCCAACACCGAGCCGAAACTGCTGGAGCTGTTCAGCAAGCTGGTGGCGAAGTTCGGCACCGTTCTGGTGATCGTGGACCAGGTCGCCAACATCGGCGCACTGCCGCTGACGGCGGCCCGCGCGGCGGGCTGCCGGGTGGCCTACCTGCCCGGATTGTCGATGCGCCGGGCCGCCGACCTGCATCCGGGTGAGGCCAAGACCGACGCCCGCGACGCGTTCGTGATCGCCGAGACCGCCCGGACCATGCCGCACACCCTGCGTGCGGTGGACCGTGACGACGAGGTGCTGGCCGAGCTGACCATGCTCACCGGCTACGACAACGACCTGGCCGGCGAGGTCAACCGCACCACCAACCGGCTGCGCGGCCTGCTCTCCCAGATCCATCCCTCCCTCGAACGTGTGCTCGGCCCACGTCTGGCCTACCCCTACGTTCAAGCACTCCTTGCCCGGCACGGCTCCCCGGCGAAGCTGAGAAAGCTCGGCCGAACCCGCTGCGAGGCCCTGCTCAAGGCACACGGCTCGCGCAAGGCCCACCACCTCACCACCGAGATCTTCGACGCGCTCGCCGAGCAGACCCTCGTCGTTCCCGGCACTGAGGCGTCCGCGCTGATCGTGCCCGGCCTGGCCGCCCAGCTCGCCGCCGCCCACTCCCAGCGACAGGCCACCGAGCAGGAGATCGCGGCCCTGCTGGAGGCCCTCCCTCTTTTCCACCTCCTGACGTCGCTGCCCGGCATGGGCGTCAGGACCACGGCCGCTGTTGTCGTCGCGATCGGTGACGGCAGCGGCTTTCCTACCGCCGGTCACCTCGCTTCCTACGCCGGACTCGCCCCTGCGACGAAGTCCTCGGGTACCTCCATCCGCGGCGAGCACGCACCCCATCGCGGCAACCGCCTGCTCAAACGCGCCTTGTTCCAGGCCGCGTTCGCCGCGATCGGCTGC
>NZ_JBHUDX010000171.1:0-602 GCF_042678285.1 Streptomyces caeni | reverse complement strand
TGGGTCGAGTGATGATCTGGGGACGTTGATCCGTCAGTTGGTGCAGGCGGCGCAGCCGTTGGAGGGGAAGTTCAACGGTGCGGGTCGGGTGGCGTTCGATCAGTTCAAGTTGCGGGCGGATTCGATCGCCAAGGAGTTGAACGCGTCGCTGGCGGCGATTTTGGGTGGTCAGTCGGGGATGGACTCGGCGTTCGGTTCGGGTGATCAGGAGCAGGGCGACAACGCGCGGCGTCAGATGTCGGCGGCGAACTTCGACGGGGCGCGGTTCCGCTGAGGGGCGGGGTTGTCGGCTGGTTCCACGAAGTCTTTTCTTCTCTCACGGGGAGTGGTGTGTGATGGCGGGTTCGGGTGCGGATCGTCGGTCGTACGACACGGGTGCGTCGGCGGATGTGCAGGGTGGTCTGCAGGCGGTGATCGGTCGTTTGGAGGAGGTCATCGCGGCGCGGGACCGTCAGGTGAAGGCGGCGATGGCGGACTTCACGGCGGATGGTGTGGCGGATGAGTACCACGGCAAGGAGATGCGGTGGAACCGTGCGTCGCAGGAGGTCAAGAACATTATCGGGCTGGTGAAGTCGACGTTGGAGCAGAACGACGCGACGGCG
>NZ_JBHUDX010000170.1:0-1368 GCF_042678285.1 Streptomyces caeni | reverse complement strand
CGTCGCCGTCTTCTCCCAGGACTTCACCGTCTTCGGCGGCGCCCTGGGCGAGGTCTACGGACAAAAGATCGTCAAGGTCATGGACTTCGCCCTCAAGACCGGCTGCCCCGTCATCGGCATCAACGACTCCGGCGGCGCCCGCATCCAAGAAGGCGTCGCCTCCCTGGGCGCCTACGGCGAGATCTTCCGCCGCAACACCCACGCCTCCGGCGTCATCCCCCAGATCAGCCTGATCGTCGGCCCCTGCGCCGGCGGCGCCGTCTACTCCCCCGCCATCACCGACTTCACCGTCATGGTCGACCAGACCTCCCACATGTTCATCACCGGCCCCGACGTCATCAAGACCGTCACCGGCGAGGACGTCGGCTTCGAGGAACTGGGCGGCGCCCGCACCCACAACACCGCCTCCGGCGTCGCCCACCACATGGCCGGCGACGAGAAGGACGCCATCGAGTACGTCAAGCAGCTGCTGTCCTACCTGCCGTCCAACAACCTCAGCGAACCCCCCCTCTACCCCGAGGAAGCCGACCTGGCCCTCACCGACGAGGACCGCGAACTGGACACCCTCGTCCCCGACAGCGCCAACCAGCCCTACGACATGCACACGGTGCTCGAACACATCCTCGACGACACCGAGTTCTTCGAGACCCAGCCGCTGTTCGCCCCCAACATCCTCACCGGCTTCGGCCGCGTCGAGGGCCACCCCGTCGGCATCGTCGCCAACCAGCCCCTGCAGTTCGCCGGCTGCCTCGACATCGACGCCAGCGAGAAGGCCGCCCGCTTCGTACGCACCTGCGACGCCTTCAACGTGCCCGTGATCACCTTCGTCGACGTCCCCGGCTTCCTGCCCGGCGTCGGCCAGGAACACACCGGCATCATCCGCCGCGGCGCCAAACTCATCTACGCCTACGCCGAAGCCACCGTGCCCCTGATCACCGTCATCACCCGCAAGGCCTTCGGCGGCGCCTACGACGTGATGGGCTCCAAACACCTGGGCGCCGACCTCAACCTGGCCTGGCCCACCGCCCAGATCGCCGTCATGGGCGCCCAGGGCGCCGTCAACATCCTCCACCGCCGCACCATCACCGACGCCGCCGCACACGGCGACGCCGACGCCACCCGCGCCCGCCTGATCCAGGAGTACGAGGACACCCTCCTCAACCCCTACGTCGCAGCCGAACGCGGCTACATCGACGCCGTGATCATGCCCTCCGACACCCGCGCCCACATCGTCCGCGGCCTGCGCCACCTGCGCACCAAACGCGAAACCCTCCCGCCCAAGAAACACGGCAACATCCCCCTGTAAACCCCGGCCCCCCTGGAAACCGACATGACGATCAAGGTCGTACGGGGCAACCCCACCCCCGA
>NZ_JBHUDX010000169.1:0-3777 GCF_042678285.1 Streptomyces caeni | reverse complement strand
CGGGAAAGCGATCTGGCGGCGCTGGTGCGACTACGAACAGGCACATACGAGATCACGGCGCCCAACGACAGCCCCACCGGCCCAGCGCAGGCACGAGCAGCCGTACGCCACCGGGTCCGCCCTCGTCGTCGAACACGACGCCGCCCACCTCCAGTACGACGGCCACTCCTACCGGCTCACCATGAGACGGCTCCTGCGGAACACCGGCGACGAACCAGTGACCCGCTATCTGATCCGCATCTCCGTGGACCGCTTCCCCGGCGACCCCGAGCGGTCCAACGCCCACTACCGAGCCCACCCGCTGACCTGGGACGAACTGGACCTCACCGCAACCTGCCGCGGCGAGACGATGCGCTGGCAGGCCAAGCACGACCGCGACGCCTTCAAGGAAGTCTGGCTGCTGTTCGACAACAAACACAGCCGCTTCCCGCTCTACCCCGGCGAATCCGTGTGGATCGAATACGCCTACACCGTCGGCGACGACAAGTGGGGCAACTGGTTCCAGCGGGCCGTACGCCTGCCCACCGAACAACTCGAAGTCCAGCTCGCTTTCCCCGCCGCTCTCGACCCCGTCGTGTGGGGCACCGAGACCTCCATGACCGCCGAAGCCTCCCCACTGCGGACGCCGCCCGTCCGCAGCGACGACGGGGAACTGAGGCAATTCACATGGATCACGCCCATCCCCGCCCTCCACGCTCGGTACCGTCTTGAATGGAGGTTCCGGGCACGACCCGAACACGACGCAGAGCAAGGGGACTTCAGGTGATGGACGTGCGACCCAGCCAGCAGATGCGAGACCTCGGGGTCGTCCAGAACGGTGCCGGCATCCTCGCCGAACCGGCCCGCGCCTTCACCTTGCCCGCCGAGCGCGACCAAGCCGAACGCATCACCGACGAACTGTTCGCCGCCATGGAACGGATCGGCCAGGTCCACCCCTTCGCCAAAGGCATGGGCCTCGCCGCACCACAGATCGGCATCGGCCGCACCGCAGCCGTCGTCCAGCCGCCCAGCGACGCGCCCGCCGTCATCCTGCTCAACCCGAAGATCACCGACCATTCCGACGAGACGGACGAGCAGTACGAGGGCTGCTTGAGTTTCTTCGACGTCCGCGGCCTCGTCCCCCGCCCCCTGAAGATCACCGTCGAGACCACGGCCCTGACCGGCGAGACCGTCACCACCGTGTACGAACGCGGCCTCGCCCGCCTCATCCACCACGAGATCGACCACCTCGACGGCCTGCTCTACACCGCCCGCATGCGCACCGGGGTCGAGCCGATCCCCGTGGAGGACTACCGGCAGACCGGCAGGGCCTGGGCGTACGAGCAGTAGCCTTCGGAGGCTTCCGGCGAGAGAAATCGCGCGACTATCGCCCGGCCAGCGATCGGACGTTCTCCAGCAAGGCATGGAGCAGGAACGGCGGCTCCGTCGCAACCGTCCGGGTGGTCTCCAGGTACGTCGCCGCGTTCTTCCCGTCGACACCCTCGCCAAGACGAACGAGTTCGCGCCTACGCTCCTCCCAGGTCGGCCAGTGCTGGTCGAGGTAGGTCTCCAGCGTGTCCTCGAAGACGGTGTAACGGCCGGTCGAGTCGTCAGCAGGCTGCGGATTCGGCGTCGCACCCAGATACTGCAGAAGATTCACGTTCTTAGCTCGGTTCTTCCGCGCCTGGCGCTCGAACTCCTGCTCCTTCTCCTGACGCTGTTGCGGGATGAGGTGGCTCACCGACTCCCGCTTGCGCTCCTCCATGCCGGCGTCACCGTCGAAAACGACGTAGCACGGCACTCCCAAAGCGCTGAAGAGTACGTCGGCGATCATGAGGTTGTCCTTGCCGTTGACCTGGATGACGCTGACGCCTTCCGCGCCAAGGTTGATCCTCGAACGGTCCGCGCAACCGGTAATCACCCCCTCGTCCCCACGACCCTCGACCAGCACCACAACATGAGCGAAGAAGCCCTCCGCCAGCGCGCCCCCCAGCGCGCCCTCGGTCCTGCTCCTGATCACCTTCTTGTCGACGAGCCCGTCCAGGGCCCTGACCAGGTCCTCCTCGGTGGCCTTCCACACCTCGGTGACGGGGTGTTCCTTGCAGGCAGCGCGGCACAGGCGCCGGATCTGGTGGTAACCCTTCGGGTCGATGAAGACCGGGTTATGGGTGGCATACATGACCTGGGTGCGCCCCTGCGGTGAAGTGGCTACCAACTCGCGGAGCACCTTCGCGAAGGTCCGCGCCTGCGGCGGGTGCTGGAACAGCTCGGGCTCCTCGATAGCCAGACACAACGTCCGCATGCCGTCGTCCGGGCGTCTGCGGTCGGCCAGGTACTTCAGCGCCGCGATGATCAGTGCACGCTGAAAACCATGCCCCTGCCGGTGCACCGAGGTATGAGCAGCACCGTCCCGGATACTTACCTGGAAGGTCGTTCGCGCGGGCCTCGGCGCCTGCACCGTGGGGGTCACCACCACTGTCCGTCCGGTGGTGAACTTGGCAACCTCCGTGGAGAGCGCGGCCGACACCTGGTCCAGCACGGGGCCGTACACCTTGCTGTGCACCTCCTGGCGGGCCAGATGAGCGCTCTCCTCGATCTCCCCGAGTTGCTCGTTCGCCTGCGAGCGGTCCACGGCGTGATCGAGAATGCGGCCGAGGGCCGTCGCCTTCTGGTCGTCGGTCTCCTCATACGCTCGCAGGTCAGCAGAGACGAACACGAAGTCGATCAACTGGGCGAGCCTGCTCTGCCCGGCGAAACCGAAGAAGTGTGTGTCCTCGATCTCGGCCTCAGTCAGACGGTCGCGGTTTGCCAACTCCCAGGAGCGCATGACCTCCAGGACCTTGTCCTTGGTGCCGGCAGACGGCAGTCCCAGGCCGGGCTCGCTCTCCCTCAACTGGTCATAGGCGCGGCGCAGCTCCATAGCCTTATCGTTCTTACGCACCTCCTCGAACGGTCCGAACGCCAGCGCCTTTCCCGTGATCTTGTCTTCCCCGTTCTGCCAAGTCCGCCAGATACTCACGCTCGGGGCACCGTCGGGCGCATATCGTCCGAGGATCTGGCGATCGTGATCGGTGAGCCCGTCGAACTCCACCTCCACAGAGATGCGGCCGCCCTCAGTCGCCGAGTGAACGTCGTCGTCGCTGAGGGCGACGCCCTTTTCGCCGTTGAAGAACCAGTCGAGTGCACGCAGCACGGTGGACTTGCCGACCCCCGTCGGTCCGATGAAGGAGGTGATGTCTTCGAAGAACACGTCCACGTTGTGCAGACAGCAGAAGTTCTCGATGCGTACGCGCTTGATCTTCACGGTCGTCCTGAGCGTTTGATGCTGGCGGGGCATTTGAGTCCCCACGTGACGATCGTGACGCTAGCAGCCAGCCTGATAGCCCATCAGCCATTTTCCCGGGATAACGGGAGGTGCTCTACCTGATCTTCGGCACCCAGCACGAACGGGGGCTGGAGACCCCCTCGACTGGGCCGTCATCGTTCTGGAGACCGTCCGCGTGCAGATGGGCGATGCCGCCTTCAACCCCTTCCTCCGCTGTATCGTTGAGGCCGAAGACGCCTACGTTGCACGAGCCGAGGAGCCGGTGGCGGCCAGCGCGTGGGAGCCGCCCGCCGCCCTGGGGCAGCTTCCGGCAAACTTGCTTCCGCAACGCATCTCGCAGGTGCGGCACAGATGCGAGCTACAGCCACAGTGCCAGACGCTGGGAGAATTCTGGGAGATGATCTTCCCCTGGAGACCAAACGAGACCCTGCCGCACCAACCCAGACCAAGCCTCTGACCTGCTCGTTAGCTAG
>NZ_JBHUDX010000168.1:0-14425 GCF_042678285.1 Streptomyces caeni | reverse complement strand
GCCGGCGGCCGGGGTGCGCAGCAGGATAGGGAGGCTGATCATGCGGACGACCCGGTTCCAGAATGCGGAGTCGGTGATGTCCTCGGATTCCAGCAGGTACATCAGGGCCGTCTCGTCGAGATGGCCGACGCCTCGCTGGGGCGCTGGGAAGCTGGCGAGCGTGGATCCGCCGCCCTGCCAGAGCGCGGCGAGGAAGGTTGACATCCGGTCGGCGACGTCGGTGGTCATCCGTGCGGTGAGGGCGTTGACGGCGTCGCGGGTGGGAACGCGTTCTCCCGCACGGGCGGCCTCGGCTCCCTGAACGACCGTGTTCAGGAACTCCTCGGTCGCCGCTTTGTCGAGGGTGCCGCGGCCGCCTTCGAGAACGGAGCGGGACACCAGACGGGGGATGCCGGGAGAGTCGTCGGCCGGTTGGAGTGCGCCGAGTGCGGAAGCGTCGAGGAGCAGCGCGGTGCTGCTGCCGGGCAGCGAGGGAAGATCTCCTTGCTGCCGTTCGGTGGGCAGTTGACCGAGCGCCAGGAGCACCGGCCGATCGGCACGGGGAAGGCGCTGCAGGTCGTCCTCGAGCTCGCGCTGGTCGGATGTGGTGCGCAGGTAGATGAACCGGCGCGATGTGCGGGGTCTGCCGGGCCATTCGAGGACCATGTCGGGGACATGGGTGTGGTTGAAGAACTCGGTCTTGGTGATGGTGGCACCGGGGTCCATGCGGCGCAGGTGCCGGGCGACGATGTCTTTGACCCGGGTGAACATCATCCGGTCGTCGGGCTCGTCCATGGCCTGGGAGATCGACTGTTCGACGAGGTTCACCACGAGCCCTCTCTGCGGGTGAGTTCGGCGGCGACGATGGCTGCCCAGTCCTTGAGCGGCAGGAGGGTTTCCTGCTTGTCCGAGAGCACGATCAGCCACAGACGTGCGGCGACCGACTGGGCGAGGTCAACGTCCAGGAGTTTTCGGGCTTCCTCGGTGTCGCTGGTGCCGAAAACGCGGCTGCTGTGCTGAAGGACCGCGGTCTCCACCTGGCCTGGTGAGTTGAGGGTGGACCAGGAGTTAGCGCGGAAGGGTGCCCAGGTGATCCACATGAAGTGATCGCTGAGGTGGTGCTGGGCCTGGGCGGCTACGTAGCACTTGGCTAGGAACTCGTCGAACTGGGTTCCCTGATCGCTGGGTTGCGCATAATTCTTGACCTCCGCACAGAACATGTCGTTCTGGTAGGGGTCACCACGCATGGCGCCACCCAGATCGAAGGAGAACGTCCGGCCTCCGTACGGCCAGGACAGTGTCAGCCGACGGCCGCAGGACTCCGAGTCCGTGTTCGCGTACGCGCCGAAGATACGCATCGTGCCCTCGAGCCACTGCTTGGCTCTGCGGGCCCCCGAGAAGCCCTTCACCTGAGCATCTTCGCCAACCACCACAGGCGTAGCTTAGTGCGATCAGATCATCACGGTGCGCTTGAACGGGCCAATCCGCCGCCACACCGACGCCTGCAGTCCCTGAAAGGGAGACTCATGGCCCGGGGAAGTAGACCGCCCGAGGACCGGCCGGCTGCTGCGAAATCCCCCGCCCGGAGCGGTGAACACGAGACCGTGGTGGAGTGACTCATCTTCCCGGCCTATTGCGGACAGCTCCCCTGCAGGGGGAGACGACCTCGTCGCTGATCTGCCGCATCGCCAGCCGATATGGGATGGAAGCGAAGGTGCTGCGGGCCTGCTGGAAGTGGCGCAACTACCCGCCTGGGCACGAGGGCGGAGGCGCACGGGCCGACGCCGAGGTGCTGCTGAACGCAGCCGGACGCCAGCTCCTGGCGGGCATGTGCGGCGTGGAGGAGGACGTGCTGGCAAGGGCGTTGCCGTCCTGGGAGGAAGGGGACACCAAGCTACGCGCCGAGGATGGCGATCCGGTGGGGCTGTGGCGGATCGGTGGCGCGGTGGTCGGTCCGCTGGCGTTCGGCTGCCGACTGTGCACGGCCCGGCGCACGGGGACTGCTCTCCGGGCGGTGCGGTACGTGCCGCGGTGGGAGCGGGTGTGCGTGCGGCACGAACGGTGGCTGCTGGACGCGGACGCCAACCAGCCGCTGGAGCACCTCGACCTGCGCGACCTGCCGGAGGTGGTGGCGGCGCAGCGGCGGTGGCCCTCGGTGGCGCGGCGGGCGGTGCGGGCCGGTGCGGAGCCGGAGAGGGTGTTCGCTCTGGGTTATGCGGTGGTGGCCCGGTGGTGGGAGCAGGCCCTGCACTGGGAGCGCGAGGCGGTCTGGCCGCGGCGGCTGCACCAGATCGCGGGCGGCAACGCCGGGACGGAGCTGGAGCGGTGGCGAATCGTGGGCCGGGACTCGGTCGTCTTCCCCGAGGTGGTGGCCGTCGCCGACGCGCTGCTGGACCCGGCCCTGGCCGAGCTGGCGTGGCAGGACAGCGGGGCCGGGCAGCCGCGGCCGCTGCCCGCCGACGGGGCGTTCTGCCGTCGGCTGGGCGAGCGGGTCGGGCGGGGGTGGCTGGGGCCGCTGGCCGCCACCGACTACGGCGGCCCGCTGACCTCGTGGATGGGCGCTGTCATCCGCATCCGCCGCGGCGCCGGGGGCCCGCCTGGGTACGGCAACGATCCGTGGTGGCTGAGGCAGGAGCACCAGCCCGCGTCCATGGCCGCCCAGCTGCGTGTCCTGTCCAAGGAACGCAGCGCGCCCGGCTCGGGCACCACGTGGCGCTCTGCGGTGCCGGCCGAGCAGCGGGCACGGATCACCAGCCTGGTCAACGACGCCGAAGAGCAGCTGACCCAGCTGCGCGGTGCCCAGTACGGCGAGACCGCCGACGCCGCTCAGCAGTTGCTGGGCAACCTCGGCCATGCCGCCACGCTGATCGAGCAGGCCGTACGGGAGACCGCTGCGGCAGCCCTCGGGGCCGGGATGGCTCTGGAGGATCTGGCGCACTGGGCCCGCCTGCCGACCGATGTCCTGGCCGAGGCACTCCCGGACCACCGCAAAATGCAGCCGGGAAAAGAGCGGTGAGCGGGTGTCAGGAGGCAGGCAGGGTGTGCACGGACCGTGATCCGCAGGGCATACCTCATCGCCCAGCACTCGTGATCAAAACCTGTGAAGCCGCCCGCCAGCGAGGCGGGACGGGCTTGACTGGGGGGCGTGGGCAGCAAGGACGCAGCGGCCGCATCAGGCGGCCGCTCACAGCACATGCAGACGGACACCGGATCCGAGTGGGAGGCGGTCTTTGTCGACCCCGTCGGGCAGGTGGTGCAGCAGCGGTGGGCGGACGCGGTTCTCGCGGTGGCCTTCGAGGATCTGGAGCCGGTTTCGGCGTTCCCGGTGGTGCCAGGGCGGCGGTGGGGGCCCGGACAGTGGTGGTCGGCCACGACCGGCCGGCATGTGGCCTGCGGGTCGGCCGCGATGCGGGCGCAGCTGATGGTGCTGGACCGCGACCCTGAGGTGGTCGGCCTGGCAGGGCGGCCGGTCCGTCTGCTGTGGCGGGACGCGCGCGGCCAGGTGCGCTCGTGGGTGCCGCAGCTCTTCGCCCGCCACCGCGACGGCACCGCAGTGCTGGCCGACTGCCCCAGCCACCCGGAGGCCGGCGGCGAGCGGGCGCAGCGGGCTGCGAGGGTCCTGGAGGAGGCGTGCGTGCAGGCTGGCTGGAGCTACCGGCGCCTTGAGCCGCTGGAAAAGACCCTGGCTGCGAACCTGAAATGGCTGGCCGGCTACCGCCACCCCCGCAACGCCGGCCGTCCCCCTCTCGTGGCCGCCGTCCGTGAGGCGTTCACACAGCCGCGGCCGCTGATCGAGGGCACCGAAGCGGCGGGCGACCCGATCGAAGTCCTGCCCGCCGTCTTCCACGCCCTGTGGCACGGACACCTCACCACGCCCCTGGACATACCGCTGCACGAGCGGGTCCTCATCAGCACCGGCGCCGGCGCTGCGAACGGCCGCAGCGGCCCGGGCAGCGGGAACGGGTGGTGAGCGGGCGGCGTGGCGGGCGGCCGGTGCTGCAGGTCGGAGCACACGTCCGCTTCCGTGACAGCACCTGGCAGGTCATCGCTGTGGCGGGGCAGCAGGTCCACCTCGCCGGTGAGACAGGAGGAGACGAGACGGTCGTGGCCGGGCATCTGTTCGCCGACCCGTCCTTCACCATCGTGGGCGCCGAGACGCCCCAGGCCGTGACGCAGTGGGGTCTGTTCGAAACCGCGCCCGAGGGCGCGCGACGCAAGGCGCTGGCCTGGCAGCGGCACATCCGCGAGGTGGAGTCCGGCCTGCCCGGCGGGCCGGACAGCGGCGGGGTGCCCCGGCCCGAGTACGACCCCGACCGGTTCACGCTCGCGCAGCGCGAGGAGGCCAAGGCCGCGGAGCTGACCGCGATCGGCTTCGGACCTGTCTCCCGGACCACAGTGCAGCGCATGCGCCTGGCCTACCGCAAACAGGGCTTGTGGGGGCTTGTCGACCACCGCACCACCCGCCGCCCCAGCCCGACCGGGCGCACCGACGAACGCGTCATCACCGCCATCGAGGAAGCGCTGCGCCGCCAGCGAGGCCGCTCCAAAGGCACCGTCAAGGGCCTGATGCCCCTGGTCACGCAGATCCTTACCGACCGGTACGGCCGCGGCACGGTGACCATGCCCTCCCAGGCCACCTTCTACCGGCTCGTCCACCAACTCGCCGGTCCCGCCGAACACCCCCACCGCCCCGCCCGCACTCTGCCCTCCCCGGCCGGCAGGCGGGCGTTCACTCCGACCGTGGCGCTGCGGCCGGGCGAGCAGGTGCAGGTCGACACCACGCGGCTGGACGTCCTGGCCGTCTTCGACGACGGCACCACCGGCCGGCCCGAACTCACCATCGCCGTCGACGTGGCCACTCGCGCCATCCTCGCCGCCGTCCTGCGCCCCGCCGGCACCAAGGCCGTCGACGCCGCCCTGCTGCTCGCCGAGATGGCCGTCCCGCACCCCGCCCGCCCCACCTGGCCCGACGCGCTGCGCCTCGCCCACACCCAACTCCCTCAGCTACAGCGGATGATGGGTCTGGACGAACGCCTTCAGGGCGCAGCCGCCCGGCCGGTCGTGGTGCCCGAGACGATCGTCGTCGACCGGGGCAAGATCTACCTGTCCACGGCGTTCAGCGCCGCCTGCGAGAGTCTCGGCATCAGCGTCCAGCCCACCCCGCCCCACGCCCCCGCCGCCAAAGGCATCGTCGAGCGCACCTTCGGCACCATCAACGCCCTGCTGTGCCAGCACCTGCCCGGCTACACCGGCTCCGACGTCACCCGCCGCGGACCCGACGCCGAAACCGAGGCCTGCTTCAGCGTCGCCCAGCTGCAGGACCTGCTCGATGAATGGCTGATCCACTACCACCACCGCCCCCACGAAGGCCTGCGCCACCCCACCCTGCCCAAGAAGGCCCTCACCCCGAACCAGATGTGGGCCGCCCTCATCGCCGTCGCCGGCCACGTGCCCCTCCCCCTCAGCGGCAGCGACTACCTCGAACTGCTACCGGTGCGCTGGCAGGCCATCACCGAACGCGGCATCCGCATCGACCACCGCACCTACGACGCGGACGTCCTCGCCCCCTACCGCGGCCAGCCCTCCCCCGTCACCGCGCGCGGCGGCAAATGGGAAGTCCACACCAACCCCCACGACGCCCGCCAGGTCTGGATCCGCCTGCCCGACGGACACCTGTCAGAGATCCCGTGGATCCACCGCGACCACATCCACGAGCCGTTCAACAGCGCCACCTGGCAGCACATCAAAACCATCACCACCCGCCACGGCGACCGCGACACCCACGAAGCCGACCTCGCCGACGCCCTCGACCAGCTCATGCGCCGCGCCCAGACCAGCACCGCCACCGCAGGCGAGCAACGCCTGATCACCCGCACCGCACCGCTGAAAACGCCCCCGCCGACGGCCGATCACCGCACGCCCCACACCCCGGGCCCTCAGGCCGACGGATGGGACGACGAGAGTCTCGACGACCTCGACGACCTGCCTGACGACCCAGAGCAGGCTGACGGCGAGGAGGAAACCGTCGACAACGGCGACGCGCCCGTCCCGTACACCGGACTCGGCCTCTACGACCCCGCTCAGGAAGCCCTCAACTGGTGACCAGCCCCGCACGCAACCACCACGCCACCACCGACACCGAGCCCCTGCTGCCCGGCACGCACGCGGCAGAGCCGGAGTGGCCGATCACCACCTGGCAGGGCTGGCAGCACTTCGCCACCACCCCACCCCTCACCCCGCCCCAGCCCGGCGACGCACCCCGAAGCACGGAAGAACGCCTCGCCTACCACTCCGCGTTCGTCACCGTCCGCACCCCCGCCATCAACACCCTCGCCACCCAGGTCCGCACCCTCATGCTCCTCGGCCGCCACCAGCAGAACACCGCCCGGCCCTCACTGATCGTCACCGGCCCCGCCGCAGCCGGGAAAACCACCGCCCTCCTCGAAGTCGGACGCACCTGCCACCTCGCCCACACCCGCAAACACCCCGCCCCGCCCGGACGCGCCCACGAGCAGGTGCCGGTCGCGTACCTGCTGGTGCCGCCCGGCGCTACCGCGAAAACCCTCGCCATCGAATTCGCCCGCTACCTCGGCATCCCCGTCACCAACCGCATGACCCAGGCCCAGATCACCAGCGCCGTCTGCCACACCTACACCCAAGCCGGCGTCCGCCTGGTCCTCATCGACGAGATCCACCGCCTCAACCCGCGCACCACCACCGGCGCCGAAGCCGCCGACCTGCTGAAAGACCTCACCGAACGCATCAAAGCGACCTTCGTCTACAGCGGCATCGACGTCGCCGCCACACCCCTGTTCAGCGGCATACGCGGCGCCCAACTCGCCGGCCGCGCCAGCCTCATCACCTGCGGCCCTCTCCCCGCCCGCCACGGCATCCGCCGGCCCTTCACCGACCTCATCACCGACATGGAAACCGCCCTCGACCTGGCCCAGCACACACCCGGCACACTCCCCCGCCACGCCACCTACCTCCACCAGCGCACTGCCGGCCGCATCGGAAGCCTCGCCCGCCTCATCCGCCAGGCAGCCATCACCGCCATCTGCGACGGCACCGAACGCATCACCAAAAAATCGCTCGAAGCCATCCGGCTCGACCACCTCGCCGAAGAAGCAAGCCGCCCCCGAACCCGCCAACCGGCCAGAACGGCATGATGCGGACGTGAAGAAGAGTGCTGATACGCCCGATGACGAGGACTTCGCAGCCCTCTACGACCGGGCCTGGTACACCCTGATCCCCGCCCGCGCCGACTACCTGGCCGACGTCTCACCCCACTACGACGAGGTCCTCCACGACGTCGCGCAGCGCACCGAGCACACCGGCAGCCTCGGCAAGACGGACATCGCAGCCCTCGTCGTCTGGAAACGGCTCTCCGCACAAACCCGCTGGGTGACAGAACTGATGTCTCTGCCCGACACCCACGTACGAGCCGTCACCGAGCGAGCCGTCACCGCCGTCCGCGACACCAGCCTCACCCGCAGCGAAGCCGCCCACACCGGGCGCGGCATCATCGCCGAACTGCCCGGCTTCCGCACCGGCGACGCCCTCGCCTCGGCCATCCTGACCGCGGCAGCACCCCAGCGGATGGCCGTCTACGACCGCCGCGTCCAATACGCCCTCGACACCCTCCGCCTCCCCCTCACCCCCACACCGGGACGCTACGGCCGCTACCTCCAGCTCCTCGACGACCTCCTCCACCACGGCGGAGCACACGCCAACGGCTGGACCGCACGCGACATCGACACCGCCCTGTACTGGACCGGCAGACCCAACCCGGCACCAAGCTGCTGACCAGCACAACTCACACCGATCCTTTAGATGCCGGAAGCCCTCGGCACGGCAGGTGCCGCTCTGCCGACCGCTCTGCTGGGTGGGTTGGTCAGGACGGGCCGGGCTGGTCATCGGGGTCCGCGAGCAGGGGTGCGAATTGGTAGTGCCCGCGATAGGTGGCTCGGTTGACGATGTCGCGGGCCAGTTCCTGGTGTTCAGGAGAGGCGAGCCCGGCCAGCAGAACAGCGCGGATGTCGCTCTCCCTGATCCGTGGGGCGTAGTCGTACATGTCCAGCGTGGTGACCCATCGGTGCATCAGTTCCAGGACTGGCCCCAGGTAGTCGGTGGCTGCTTCGGCCAGGAAAGAGTAGATGCGCCGGTCACGGCCGAGGCTTCCAGTCATCTCAAGGGCAACGCTCAGCTGTTGCAGGCGCCAGGTGACCGGGAAGGCGTCATTGCGGACCAGCGGGCCGATCAGGGCGTGGATCTCCTTGGGTTGCGGTGCAGGTCCATGCGCGCTGTCGTCCCGAGCCGTCAGGCGCCAAGTCCACCACCGCATGATGCGGTCGCGGGTATCCGGTGACAGGTCGCGGTCATGGACGACCTCGCTCAAGAACGAAGCGAGCTGAACAGCAGCCACGGGTGAGGAGTACAGGTAGTCAGCCATGGTGCTCTCGTCGTCAAGTCCGAGCAGACCTGCCAGATAGATGGCCATGAGGTGATCACCCAGCCGCCGGTGCAAGTCCCGGTGCTCCTGACCGTCCACTGCGGGTGTGCGTGCTGCGATGCGGTAGGTGTCCATGAGCATGCTCACGACGGACTCGGTGAGTGATGAGGCGGTGCTCAGGTAGGCCGTCCAGCTTGCACGGCCCAGTGCGGTGTCGGGGGTGAACAGGACCTCGATTCGGCGTCGCGTCCACGCCGGGTCGAGAGCATCGAGTCTGGTGATCAAGGATCCGACGGTCCGGCCGACGGGGCTGGCACCCAGGGCAGCGGGCGTGCCGGCCGCGTCCAGCAGCAGGGTGTCCAAGGCGGTGAACAGCACCTGGAAGGCAGCGCCGTGCTCGCGACGCCACAGGGCCCACGCGACGGCGGCGCGCAAGGCTGTTTCCAAACTCTCATCCCAAACAGACTGCTGGTCGTCGTCAAGGTCGTCTTGTGGTGACCTGGCGGCGTTCCAGACCGACTCGAGTACGTCCCACAGTGCGTCGCCGAGCAGGGTGGGAATCTGCTGGGTGTTCTGCAGTTCCAGTCCCGCCAGCACAAACCGGGCGACGGCCAGGTGCAGGGTGCCGGTGTCGGAAGTATGAGGGCGGCTGGTAGCCGACTGTACGAGCGGGAGGATGGTCGCCCAACTGAGTCGCTGACCGGTCTGAATAGCCGTACGGAATCCGTCGAGGACGGCGGCGAGGTGATCATCGGCCAACTCGGCGAACTGCCGGGCGTCCTCCTGGTAGATGAGGGCCTGGCTGGTCACGGCAGCCTGCAGCTGGCTGCAGAAGGCCTCGGCGTTCGTTCCGAACCGGGTCGGTGTGGGCTGGAACTGCCGAGCGTGACTGATCAGTTCGGTGGCGGTCATCGCGGCCAGGTTCTCCGGCGAGCCCTGCTCTTCGGATTCCGACCAGGCCAGGGGCTGGGGAATCGTGTCCAGCGACGGTGCCGGGCCGAGTTTCTCGAGCAACTCCTGGTAGTGCCGCAGCTGTTGTTCGGGCAGGACGTCGGCAAGTGCGGCGTAGCGGTCTCGCCGCCAAGCGCCCGCCCACTGCTCAACGTACTGCTCCGGCGGCTCGGCGCCACCGGAAGTGCTGCGGAACCGCTGCACGAACCGTTCAGTGTCCGGCCCGGCGTCGATGACAGCCAGCACCTGTTCGAGCACGGGCGAGCTCAGCGAGCTGGCGTGGGCGCGGGCCAGGAGTGCCCACTCACGGTGCGACGAGGCGGCGGCGATCTGGTCCCGGTCGGTCACGATGCTCTCCATCACGGCCGGGGCGTTGGCACCATGACGCTGGAGAATAAGGAGGCGCAGCCTGCGGAAGACCAGCCAAGGCTGGGACTCCAGGATGGGCAGGACAACGTGGATGTCTGTGGCCGCCAGGTGGTCGGCCGTGTCGCGGACCGCCTCCGTGAGCAGTGCCCGGTCATCGGAGCGCATCCCCCCGTGGCCCGGGTCCAGCACCGGGTACCACACGCTGGACAGATCTTCCCCGTTGGCTCGGTCAGGGTCCATTCCGGTGGCCAGGACCGCGCTTGCCAGGCTGCCGGCCAGAGCCTCCAACCAGGCCGCCCCCAGGTGACGGGCCAAGGCGGCGTTGTGCGTGCGCAGGATCTCCTGGAGATCGTAGTCGTCGATCCGGCCATCATCCTGTGCGGCCTGCAGGAGCGCGGCCATCACCGCCAGAGCCTGCTCGATGTGACCAGCCTGGGCACAGTGGACTGCGAGTTGGGCATAGCGGTCCGGGGCGATCAGGTAGGGGCCACCGATCGCTTCCACTGCCCGCGGCACCAGACGCGCCGCGTCCGCGGGGGGCAGCAGAAGTGCCACCTCCGCAAGATCGAGGTTGACCCGCGGGTTGTCCGTCGACGGGATCTCCTCGGCGATTGCCGCCACGCGTGCCGGGGCAACGCTGGTCATCCGCATCAGATACGTTGAGGCCGGCCAGGCAGGAAAGGCCACCGTGCGCTCTTCGTCGTCGGACTCCGGTGGGGGCGGCGCGCTGAAGAAGCCGTGCTCGTGCAGGTGCGGCAGCCACTGCGGGGCGTCGAGAAGTCCGAAGAAGCGTTCCTGGGTCAAGTAGTCCTGAGGGAAGGCTCCCAGGAGCAGCTTCACATGAGCCTTTCCTGGATTGCGGACGGCAGCCAGTGTCTCCAGACGCTGCAGAACGGTGACATAGCGGGTCTCGAAGCGGTCGAGCACCACATCGAGCACGTTCTCCAGGTCGGCCAGGCGCATACGGACCGCTGCGTCCATCGGCGTCTGTTCCATACGGACCCTGTGCGCGTAGGTGTGCAGTTTCCTCGCTTCTGCCAGCCAGACGATGGCCGCGGGGTTGTCGGCTGGGATACCCAGCCAGTCCAGAACACCTTGTACTTCGAACACGTGCCGCTGCCCTGCGCCCGCGGTCGGATCGTTCCGGATGGCATCGGGCAGGAGGACCTCGCGGAGGGCGCTCTCCAGTTCCCGGAACAGGTGTGAGACCAGCATCCCGGTCGAACGCAGCGGCAGATTCTCATCCAGCAGGGCGCAGATATCGGCGTACCAGCCCGCGGGCCCGGGGCCGAACCGGCGCAGGCGACTCAGAATCCGCTGCTGCCTATCAAGGTCGACCGGACCGAAGTGTTGCCCGGACAACCGCTCCAGAGGAACCTCACGGTCCTGCGCCTGTGGCACCGGCGCCACCCCCTATCGGCCGGCCCAGGCCAGCACCCCGACCGGAGAGCTGACGTCCCAAGGACACGCCGGACTACACCCTGATCGTTCCACAGCCACCCCCGTCGCGCGGCCTCGATGACCGACCTACTCCCCGGCCCCACCCGCCAGCGGCCAGCCATCCCAACCACACAGCAAGCCCCTGACCAGCACGAACACGCACCGGTCCATTAGGTTCTAGAAACTATCCCCAACACCACACCCCCCTTATCAACAGACCCCCAACAAACACAGATCAGAAGCCTCGTCACCACCGCCGGAGGGACCCCAGAAGCACTCTTCCCTCTTCTCAAAAAATCACCAACACCACAGCTCACACCCCACCCACCACACCAACTACGAACCTCTCAATCACACCACGTCGAAGACGGCCACATCCTGGATGCCACGGCCGGATTCCCCGGCACCGGCAGCGCGCTCGCCACGTGGCTGACCACCCAGTGCGCCCAGTA
The DNA here is from genome assembly GCF_042678285.1 of Streptomyces caeni. Taxonomy (NCBI): domain Bacteria; kingdom Bacillati; phylum Actinomycetota; class Actinomycetes; order Kitasatosporales; family Streptomycetaceae; genus Streptomyces; species Streptomyces caeni. The sequence goes on along the minus strand of NZ_JBHUDX010000168.1, from coordinate 2,782 downwards.
CGACACCCTCCAGCCCGACCAGCAGGACCTACTCGCCCGCATCGGCATCACCGCAGACCGGGCCCGCGGCGCCGCCGCCCGGCCCGCCGAGCGCGAGGCCGACTTCGCCGTCGGTCTCGGATACGCGCGCTCCTACCACGCGACGTACCGAACCCTCGCCGCCGCGATCGACACCGTCCACGACGGATTCCTGCTCGGGCGGTGGCTGCGCCGGCAACGCCAGCACGCCCGTACCGACGCCGACCGGAGTACACCTCCCTCTGCCGAGGCGAAGGCGCTGGACAGGATCGATCCCTGGTGGTGCCCGCCCTGGAGCCTGGCGTGGCAACGCGCCTGGCAGCACATCCACGACCAGATCAAGGCCGGCCAGCGGCTCGACACCGACCACCACTTCCGCAGCTTCGCCCCCACCCAGCGCACCTGGCTACGCCTGCAGCGCACCCACTACGCCGACCTGCATTCCGACCAGCAGCGCCTCCTTGCCGACATCGGCCTCACCCGCGAAGCCGCCCACGCCCGGCCCCTCAGCCCGTACGCCGAGACCGCACTCGAGCACGCTCGCGCATACGCCGCCGCCCACCACACCCTGGCCGTCACCTACTCCACCGTCCACGACGGCTTCCCCCTCGGCCGCTGGCTCAACGACCAACGCCAACAAGCCCGACGCGACACCACCCCCACCGCCCGCCACCAGGCCCTCACCGCGATCGACCCGTGGTGGAACCCGCCCTGGGACCTCGCCTGGCAGCGCGCCTACACCCGCGCCCGCACGACACGAACCCGCCCCACCGGCTTGCCAGCCGACGTAAGAAGCTGGATCAGAGCACAACACACCGCCTGGACACATCTACGCCCCCAACAGCAACAACTCCTGACCGAACTCGGGATCACACCCGGCACCGAGGACCCCGCCGACCAGCCCCGCAGAACCAGCCGCGTCTACCCACCCAGCCCCGGACTCGACCACGCCCGCGCATACGCCGCCCTCCACGGCCACCTCTCCCCCAGTGCAGACACCCACCACGACGGCTTCCCCCTGGGCCGCTGGCTGGTACAAACACGCCGCAAAGCCCGCCAAGGACGCCTCTCCCCCACCACCACCCAGGCACTCCGAGCCCTCGACCCCTGGTGGAACCCACCTTGGCCCAGCATCTGGCAACGCACCTACCAGCAAGCCAAGTTGCACCAGCTCAACGGCCAGGACCACTCCCCCGCCATCCAGCGATGGACCGAGCAGCAACGCACCCACGGGAACACCCTCCACCCCTCCCAGCAGGAGCTTCTCTCCGCCATCGGCATCCACCCCGGATAGGACCGACAACAGCACCACTGTCAGACCCATACGGAACAATCCCGCCATGGGCGAATCCCTCGCGACACAGTTCCTCAGCGCGGACCTCGAAACGGCCTGCCCCGCCTGCGGCTACCTGATGTGGGTCCGCTACTCGGAGGTCGTGGCCCAGACCGCCGTGACCTGCCCCTGCTGCTACACCCAGGTATGGCTGGTCGACGAGACCGGCAGCGCCCAGAACGCGGGCGACGTCATCCAGCAGCAGATCACACAAGCTCTGAAAGGCCTCTTCCGGTGAAGTACCAACAGCGCCTCCAGGTCGCCGTACGCGAACGCCTGCGCAAACTCATGACCGCGCCCTTCTCCAGCGCCGGCCACGAAGTCCACCTCGCCGTCACCTGGATCAACAGCCAACCAGCCCTTCGAAGCCTCCTCGAAGAAGCAGCCCGAAGAGAACCAGACCTGGATCGCGAGCGATTCCACACCGGCCTGACCCGTAGTGGACGGTTCTTCTGGCCCAGCCGAACCGAAGAAGGACGAGCCACGCTCGTCTGGGAACTGATGCAAGACACCGCGGGAAAGGAAGCCGACGATCCCGAGGTCGGGATGCGGGTCGCTATGGGCTACAGCAGGAAATCGAACCTGCAGGACAGCTGGCGGGAGTTCGCCGAGGACATCCTGCAGCCCTTCTTCGACTTCCTCAGCGAACGCGTTGGCACCGAGAGCAGCATCCTGCACACCCTCGAGCGCTACCGCACCCGCATCGAATGGTTCGACCGCGAAGAGCTGTACGCGCGCTTCGAAGCCGACCGGCCCAATGGCGAAGAGGTCTACAACCTCGACCTGCAGCGGTTCCTCTTCCTCGAAGGCGACCACATCACCCACGCCAAACCGCGCTCCGCCTCCGGCGAGGCCGACCTCATCGGCGACCTCGACGGGCGCGACCCACTGGTATGCGACGGCAAGATCTTCGACAGCAAGAGCCGCGGCAAGAGCTACCTCGTCAAAGGTGTGCACCAAGTCGTCAAGTACGCCCACGACTACGGGCAGCACACCGCCTACCTCGTCATCTACAACATCAGCGACAAGCTCCTCGAACTGCCCACCGACGGCACCCCCGGCGCATGGCCCCCGTACACCGAACTCTCCGGCGTCCGCGTCTACTTCATCCACGTCCGCGTTCTGCCACCCACCACCACAGCCAGCAAAGCCGGCAAAGCCACCCGCGTCACCCTCACCCACGACGAACTCACCAACCCCGACACCACCTGACCCGTCCCCAGTAGCAACTCACTGGAACTGCAGCACGCTCGATCAACCTGCGCACACCCGCGTACACACAGGTCAGACAGACACCGACCCACCCAGCCCCACACTCCGAGTACCTGGACGCACCGCGAACATCACCCAGAAGAACTGAGAAACCCCAGCTCACAACCACAGCAATAACTCAGAGGGCAGTACGTGACGTGATGTCCGTTTCGGGCTTTC
>NZ_JBHUDX010000167.1:0-1377 GCF_042678285.1 Streptomyces caeni | reverse complement strand
GGTGTGTGATGTGTATGGCGGGACTGGCCCGGACGCAGGACGCCCGTGGTTCCTGGTTGATCATTTCTGTTCTCTACGCAGAAGGATCATGGGGGAGCCACGGGCTTGGTCAACGATACGACGTTGCTGCTCGGTCTCGACGGGGTGTCCGTCGTGCGGGTCGAGTCACTGGCCGACGGGACGCGTCGGGTGCACCTGATCACGGCGGACGAGGCGGCGCGGGCCTGCCCGTCCTGCGGGGTCATCGCCTCCCGGGTGAAGGGGCCGGCGGTGACCCGGCCGCGTGACATCCCCTACGGGGATCGGAAGTTGGAGTTCTTCTGGCACAAGCGCCGCTGGTGGTGCCGCGAGCCGAAGTGCCCGAGGAAGTCGTTCACCGAGAGCATCGCCCAGATACCGGCCGGGGCGCGGGTCACCACCCGGCTGCGCCAGGCGGCTGGGCACCGGGTGCGCGACGCCGGCTCCACGGTCATCCAGGCCGCCCGCGACCTGCATCTGTCCTGGCCGACGGTGATGGGCGCCTTGCGCACATCGGGGCGCGAGGTCGTCGACGCCCCACTGCCCGAGGTGAACGTGCTCGGCATCGACGAGACCCGGCGGGGCAAGACGAAGTGGGAGCAGGACCCAGACAGCGGCAGGTGGCACCTGGTGCGGGATCGGTGGCACACCGGCTTCGTCGACGCTCTCGGCACCGGCGGGCTGCTCGGGCAGGTCGAGGGCCGCACCGTCGCCGACGTCCTGGCCTGGCTCGCCACCACACCGCTGACCTGGCGAAAGAGTATCCGCCACGTTGCCATCGACATGTCGGCCACCTACCGCTCGGCGGTCCGCACCGGCCTGCCGCACGCGATCGTCGTCGTCGACCACTTCCACGTCGTCCAGCTCGCCAACAAGATGCTGTCCATGGTCAGGCGCCGCACCACCGCCGAGATCCGGGGCCGACGCGGACGGGCGAGCGACCCGGAGTGGAAGGCCAGACGACGGCTTCTGCGCAACCGCGAGGATCTCACCGATGACCAGTTCGCCACCATGTGGAACACCCTCCTGGGCGAGGGGAAGATCGGGCAGACGCTGCTGACGGCGTGGATTGCCAAGGAGAACCTGCGCAACCTCCTCGCCTTGGCCCGCACCCGGGCCGACCGCCAGCAAGTCGGCCATGCCCGCTGGAAGTTCCTCACCTGGTGCGCGGACTCCGACATCCCCGAAGTCCGAACCCTCGCTGCCACCGTCGACCGTTGGTGGACCGAGATCGCCGCGTTCATCGACACCGGCCACACCAACGCCAAGAGCGAGGGCATCAACCGCGTGATCAAGCTCGTCGCCCGCAATGCGTTCGGCTTTCGCAACGCGGACAACCAACGGCTACGGACACGCTGC
>NZ_JBHUDX010000166.1:0-10778 GCF_042678285.1 Streptomyces caeni | reverse complement strand
GCTGAGGTCGAGCACGGTACGAACAACCTGCAGATTCCACTGCACGTTCTCCGCGAGCCGCGCAATCAGGACATCCGGGATGTCGAAGGACGCTGCGAGGGCCTGCTTGTCCCTGGCGCTGAGCTTCATCCCGGATTCAGCGGCCACGGTGCGGAACTCCGGCCTTGCGAGGTATCCCTGTTCGATGAGGGCGGTGACGGGGTTGTCGTAACCATCGATCTCCAACATCACCTTCTGGCGCGCGAAGAAATCCGAAAGCCTCTCATCTTCAGAGATGTCCGACCATGTCCGGCCAGGAGTGGCCGTCAGCCCCAACAGACTGGAATCGCTACGGAGAGTGAGTGCGTCGACGGCCTTGCGGTACGTAGGCGCGATAGCCTGATGCGCCTCGTCGAAGACCGTGAGGGTGGTGCGCAGGGCGAGACGGTCGAGGAATGTCGGGTCGCTCTTCGCCGCGGCCGTTGCCTTGTCTAGGCCGAGCACGACGATGCCGTCCGTGATGCTGTCGATATCGGCAGGGGCATCGCCCCACATGCGCAGGACGGTGACCTCGCGGTTGCCGAGAGCGCTCCAAGCGCGCTCGAATTCCAACGCGGCCTGCTCCAGGAGTTCCCGGCCCCGAGCCAGCCAGACCACAACGCTGGGCTCACTCTGTCGCAGGTGATCACAGATCAGATTCATGCCAGTGCGGGTTTTCCCGACACCGGTCGGAAGGTGGAGTACCGCCCTCCGTTCCCCGGAGTACAGCAGGCGGCGTACCTTGCCGGCCGCGAGCCGCTGATGTGGGAACAGTGCGTAGTTCGGCACGCTGAGGCTGCGAAACGACGCGGGGGGCTCGGGGGCCCGGTCGACAACAAGGCCGAGGAATCCGAGAAAGGTCCGACGCTGATCAGCGGTCCAGGGCAGCGCGGAAAGGAAGTCATCAGGTTGGCCGGAATCCCCGCGCCCGAGCCGATCGGCGAGCTCGACCTGTTTCGTCTCGGGCAGCAGACCCAGGAGCAGCGCCCGCTCGTCTGCATCACCGATCAGCCGCTCCGCGGAGACGGCGGAGGCGGCGACTCTGCGGAGGACCGCCTCGGTCTGCTCTCCTGAGTGCAACAGTTCCAGCAGCTCGCAGGTGTGGTCGCCGAGCAGGCGCCGTACATAGGCGAGGGGTGCGGTGCTGAGGATGCTTTGAAAGGGGAAGCCCGGAGACTCGATCATCGTGATCTCCACCCCACCCGCAGGGCACGAACGCCGTGCGCCCCATCGACTCGCAACCCAGCCCCCTTTACTCGTCCATGCACACCGCTTGCCACATCCGCGCCACAGCGTGCGATCAAACCCTAGACCCAGCCGCTGACAACCGGGAGTTGAGAGGCGTGATCTGCCGCACCGGCCCGTGACCCGTGAGGTGCTCCGCGCACCGCTGAACTCCCATGGCGCGCCGGGCATTTTGGCCGCCAGGCACCACTCAGCCACACTGGGAACATCTGTTCCAAAAGCGAGGTCACGATACGGGTTCCGGTGTGCGCAAAACCGCGCCTGAGCCACATCCCAACCACGGCACGGTTAGGATCACGGTGTACTACTGGTGGAAGGTGCCGTACCGGGCGCGGAGCGCCACCAGCTTCAACGAGCAGAACCGATGTAAGCGGGGTGGAGCGTGACAGATCAGTCACTCGACTCAGATCTGGCCTATCTCGATTACAATGCCACAGCCCCTATGCGCCCCGAGGCAGAACAGGCTGTGCTCGCAGCCATGCGTACGGTCGGCAACGCCTCAAGTACTCACCGCTCGGGCCGCGCTGCTGCGCGACGGGTCGACACGGCACGCCGTCAAGTGGCTGAGCTGCTGAACTGCACGCCGGGAGAAATCGTCTTCACGTCCGGCGCAACGGAGGCGAACAACCTTGCCCTGCGCGCGGCGTTCAGCGTCGGTGGGGCCCTTGTCACGAGCACCGTCGAGCATCCTGCGGTGCTGGAGACAGCCAAGAACCTCACGGGTGAGGTGCCCGGCACGCTCCGGCTGGTACCGGTGAACGAGGACGGCCTGGTGGATCTGGACGCACTCCATGACGCTCTGGCCGGAGGTGGTGTGGCGATCGTTTCTCTGATGGCCGCCAACAACGAAACCGGCGTCCTGACTGCCCTGGCCCCGATCACGGAGGCAGCGCACGCGGCCGGGGCCCTCGTGCATACCGATGCCACGCAGATGGCTGGCCGGCTGCCGATCGATCTCGCGGAGACCCATGTCGACCTGCTGTCCCTCTCGGCTCACAAGTTCGGCGGCCCGCAGGGAGTGGGGGCTCTATTCGTACGGCGCGGCATCCCGCTTCCATATCGCCCGCTGATCTTCGGTGGAGGGCAGGAACGTGGATGGCGAGCCGGGACCTTGAACGTAGCCGGCATCGCGGGCGCCGGGGCAGCGGCAGAGGCCGCGCTCCACGGCATGGCCCACGAGCGGGCGCGAGTTGCCGGCCTGCGTGACTTGCTGGAGAGCGCCCTCGTTGAGCAGGTCAGCGATTGCCGGATCAATGGTGCGCTGGGGCTGCGGCTTCCTGGGGTAACGAGTATCACCTTCCACGGGGCGCCTGCCGACGCCGTGCTCGCTGCGATGCCCGATGTCGCGGCCTCGGAGGGAAGTGCGTGCGCTTCCGGTGCGCCGAGCCCTAGCCACGTGCTTCTCGGGATGGGGCGCAGCCGGGATGAAGCTGACTCCACGGTGCGTTTCTCCCTCGGCTATGCCAGCACCGACCGCGACGTCATCCAGGCCGTTTCCTCCACGGTCCGGGCCGTCCGACAGGTGCGGGCAGCTATGTCGACCCCCGCTTGATCCACGCCCGAGCTTTGAAGCACACCGAAAACCAATGGACACGGAGAAATCCCGCATGTCAGACAGTCGGCTAGCGGAAGCCGCCCACTCACAGTTCGCGCGCCACGAGACCTTCGCACCGCGCTTCGGGTGGCTCCACAAGGCGTACATGCAGGTGAAGGACAACCCGGAGGCGTTCCTCGCGGACGACGCCCCGGTGCTACTCGGTGTCGGTAAAAACATGGTGCATGCCATGCGGTACTGGTCCCGGGCGTTCAAGCTCACGCGTGAACTCCGCGGCAGCGAAGACTCGGGCTCCCGGGCGATGTACTCCTACCCAACATGGGAGGCGCGGTGGCTGCTCGATGAGAATGGGGCCGACCCGTACCTGGAAGAGCCTGGAAGTCTGTGGCTGCTGCACTGGTGGCTGCTGAGCTCCCGGCCGGGCTGGAAGAGCTGGACGCCTTCTTGGTATGTCGCCTTCCATCTTGCCCCGTTCTCCCGGTTCACAGCGGCGGATCTGACCCAGCTCATCGTGCGGCACGTGAACCTGTCCTACGGCGAAGGTCCTGTGGAGGCCTCGATCGCCAAGGACGTCGACTGCATCACGAAGATGTACGTCCCCGCCCGGCGTAAGGACGGAGCCCCTGGCGCGCTTGAGGACCTCCTTGCCTGCCCCTTCCGTGACCTTGGCCTGCTGGAGCAAGTGGGACAACGGGGCAGTGCTGAGTGGCAGTTCACCAGTGGTACCCGTACCTCTTTGCAGGCCAGGATCATCGCTTACGCCTGCCTCGACTACGCAGCGCGCACCACGCGGCATGGCAGCTCCATCTCCCTGGCCCGCCTCGCGAACGAGGCCGGCTCCCCTGGACGGGCGTTCCGGGTGCGAGAGCCTGTCATCGCCGCAGCACTGGAGCGAGTGGCCGGCGACCATCCCGAACTCCAGATCGTGGAGGCAGTCGGCCAGCGCAGCCTGGCATTCTCCGATGATCCGTTTGAGTTGGCCTGGGACATCTTGGATGAGCAGTACGACAAGGTCCGCAAACGGCCAGACTTCCCCAGTCGGGAGAAGTGGGGTCGAATGTACCCGCAGCTCGCCGAGGCTGAGAAGCGCGAACTCAAGCAGCAGGACCCGCAGCTCCCCCTGAACGACGAGGAGAACGCGTGACCACCGCGACCCCCGCACGGCCTGATGCCACCGGCACGGCGCCCGGAGATCCGCAGTTCCCCACAGGAATCAGCCTCGTCGGCTCCCAGATGCGGTCCACCAACCTGGAGCGCGACGTCCAGGACGAGCTGCAATCCCCCTACATCGGCGCCCGTGCCGTCGATGTCCTCGATCGCGTCACCAACGCACTCGGCAACCTCTCTCGCACCCGATCCTGGTCCTTCACCGGACCCTACGGCTCCGGCAAGTCGACCCTGACTAACGTCATTGACGCACTCCTCGGTCACGACCAGAAGCGGCGCGCCGAAGCCGAGACAGTCCTGGGCGCAACCAGCGGCGGCCTGGCCCAACGCCTCGCCGCCAACCGCGACGCCCTTACACCCACAGGCTTCCTGGGCGCCGTTGCCACCGCTCGGCGCGAGCCCCTCGTCGCCACCCTGTCACGGGCGTTGCGCACTGCGGCCCAGCGCCGGTGGAAGAGCCGCCCGCCGAAAGCGATCGCCTCGGCCCTCGCCCCGTGCGCCGATCCCGCAAATACGACGCCCAAGGACATCCTCGACGCGGTAGCCGCTCTGTGCGCGCAGCAACCGGTTCTGCTGGTCATCGATGAGTTCGGCAAGACGCTGGAACACCTTGCCGGTCACAGTGAGTTCGCCAGCGCCAAAGATGACTTGTTCTTGCTGCAGGAACTGGCAGAAAAGAGCGCTGGCCCGCGCGGGCTGCCGCTCTTCATGATGACTCTGCAGCACATGTCGTTCATGGACTACGCATCGCGCTCCAGCGAACTGCAGACCCGTGAGTGGGCCAAGATCCAGGGCCGGTTCGAGGACATCACCTTCGTCCCCCACCTCGGCGACGCCATCCAGCTCATGCGCCGCCGAATCAGTCAATCCGACGTCTCCGCTCCCAACCGCGAACTGATCCGGGCCCAGGCCGAAGCAGCCGAAACAGCCTGGCGCGAGCACGCCCTCAATGACGTCGTCAACCTCAAGGCGGAGCACTTCGAGGACCTGTATCCGCTGCATCCGCTGACCGCAGTCGCGGCTCCGTACCTCGCAGCTCAAATCGGCCAGCACGACCGCAGCCTGGCCGGCTTCCTCAACAGCGACGAACCCAATACGGTCCGCCGCTCGCTGGACCTGTACTCCCTCGACAAGCCGCAGCGCGCCGCCACCATCCAACTGGCGCAGCTCTACGACTTCTTCCTCGCTTCCGGCCGCACGTCATTGCTGGCTTCAACCAATGCCAGTAAATGGATCGAGATCGACGCCCGGATCAACGAGGCCAACGGCCTCTCCACGTCTGACCAGGTTCTCCTGCGCACCATTGGCATGCTGAACCTGATCGACTCCGACGGTGCTCTGCGGGCCACCGCCGCGATGATCTACTTTGCGCTGCACGAGCCGTGCGATGGGGCAGACCCCACGGCGTTCGCGGCGCTGGAGGGTCAGCTGCAGAGCCTGGTCGACCAAGGTCTGCTCGTGCATCGGCACTTCAACGGCGAATACCGGGTATGGCAGGGCACTGATGTCGACATCGACGGCCTGCTCAAAGAGATCACCAACCACCTGGACAATCCGGAAGTCATCCGCAAGCTAGGCGACCACCTGCCTCTGGCTGTCGCCGCCGGCCGACACAGCCAGATCACCGGCATGCTCCGTGCCCTGTTCGTCCACGTTACCGGCCCCGACACCAAGAAGATCACAGGCCCGGACGAGCTCAACGACCACGCCGACGGACTACTGGTCTTCCACCTCGGAACACTTGAGGACCGCCCCGCGGTAGAAACTTCCTTGCCCGTGGTTCTCGGCGTCACCCAGGAGCCGGACCTTGTTCTGCGCGCCGCAACGTACTTCGTGGCCCTCCAGGACCTGCTGACGAACAAGTCCTTGGACCCAGTAGCACGGCGGGAGATCAAGGAACGCGCCACAGCAGCTCACGCCGAATTGATGGAGCTCCTGGACACAGCGTTCTATCCACAGACGCAACGCGCCACTTGGCGCTTGTGGCGCTCGGGTATCTCCGCCGCGGCAGGAGAGGGTGAGGTGATCGAGAGCCGCAGCCTCAGCGGTCTCGCTTCGATCGCCTGTGACCGGGTCTTCCCCGCGACTCCACACATCCGTAACGAAATGCTGGGCCGTCATGAGCTGACCAGCCAGGCGGCCAAGGCCCGTCGGGAGCTGCTCACCGCGATGCTGCTCAAGTCCGGCGAGCAATACCTCGGTATCGACAAGTACCCAGCCGAGCGTGCCATGTACAGCGGAGCCCTGGAGTACATGGGCCTGCACAGGGAAAACAGCGGCGCCCCGACGGACGACTCGTCGACGTCCTTCCTCCCGTACGGCTTCTCCCGGCCCAGCGAGCAACACCAGCACGCTCTGCCGGTCTGGAACGCCCTGGAAACGGCGCTGAGTGAAGCGCACCAGCGGACCGGGCTCGACGAGATCTTCCGCACCGTCATGGTCCCGCCTTACGGCGTCAAGGCCGGCACCGTACCCCTCCTAGTGGTCACCGCTCTCATCGTGCGTAGCGAGGACGTAGCGCTCTTCGAGGAAGGCTCCTACCTCCCCCGGCTCACACCGGACGTCGTCGAGCGCATGCTCAAGGCGCCTCGCCGCTTTGCAGTGAAGTACACGCCCGTCGGCGACGGCCTGCGGAAGAGCGTCGTCAAGAACCTGTCTGCGGCCCTCAGGGTTGAATCGCCACGATCCCAGGCGCTGCGCAACCCTGCCCTACTCGCAGTCACCCGGGCCTTGCTGGAGCGGGTCATGGTGCTCACTCCCTATGCACGCCGCACACGGCGTCTCAGCAAGGACGCCATCGCCGTGCGCTCTGCGCTGATGCAGGCACAGGACCCAGACGATCTCCTCTTCTATGCTCTCCCTGAGGCTCTCGGTCTGGAGCCGATCACCGCCGAGGCGAAGAAGAGCACAAGCCGCAACAAGGGGTACGCCGAGCGGCTCGCTCATGCGGCCAATGAGATCTCCGGCGCCGACCAGGCGCTGCGGGCCGAGGCCATTGAGACCATCAGCCGCGAGTTTCGTCTCCCTGCCACGCTTCCGGAACTGCGTCGCGCGCTTGCGGCACGCCTCCGGGGCTTCGCAGGCGTCTCCTTGAGCCTGGAGCTTCGCGGCTTTGTGGCCATAGCGCTCAACGAAGTCCTGGCGGATGAGGATTGGCTCGACCCGCTGACAGTGCGGCTGTCGAACTCCGCGCTCGGGGACTGGTCCGACAGCGACGTCGCTCTCTTCCCCCAACGGGTACGGGAGATGGCTGCCGCTCTCGACCGCGTGAGCCACCTGTACCAGAGCCGGCAGCAATCCGCCGGCCAGGACGAAGCCCTTGAAACACGGCTTCTCACCCTGACCGGCCAGGACGGCACCGAACAGCGCACCCTTATCTACGTCCCGGAGCAGTCCCGGCACGATGCCGAAGCCCTCGCTGTCAGTGTCCTAGAGCAAGCTAGGGAGATGCTCGGCCTCGACGGCGCCCGCATCCTGCTCGCCGCTCTCGCCCAGCGCGTAGCCGAGCCCGCGGACACGACGGCAGCAGAAAGGACTGAGTGACCATGGCCGACGGCACCGATACCAAGAAGGTCCGGCATGTCCTGGGCATCTCAGGTGGGAAGGACTCCTCCGCCCTCGCCATCTACATGCGCGACCGGGTCCCGGAGATGGAGTACTTCTTTTGCGACACCGGTGCAGAACTGCCGGAGACCTACGAGTACCTCAACCGGCTCGAAGCAGCCCTGGGCAAGCCCATCGTGCGGCTTAACGCCGACCGCGACTTCGACCACTGGATGGAGGTATACCAGGGCACCCTCCCGTCGCCCCAGATGCGCTGGTGCACCAAGAACCTGAAGATCAAGCCGCTGGAGGAGTGGGTCGGCGACGACGAAGTCATCTCCTACGTCGCCATCCGGGCCGACGAGAACCGCCTTGGCTACGTCAGCACGAAGCCCAACATCGAGGCGGTCTTCCCCTTCCGGGAGGACGGCATCGACAAGGACGGCGTCATGCGCATCCTCAACGAGGCCGGCATCGGTCTCCCCGGCTACTACGAGTGGCGCACTCGTTCCGGCTGCTACTTCTGCTTCTTCCAGCGCAAGCACGAGTGGGTCGGGCTCAAGGAGCGCCACCCCGAGTTGTTCGACAAGGCAGTGGCCTACGAGGAGAAGGTCCGCTACCAGGACACCGCCATGCAGGGCCGCGACTACACCTGGTCACAAGGCGAGTCCCTGCACCAGCTGATAGAGCGCCGAGAAGAGATCCAGGCCAAGCACGAGGCAGCCATGGAACGCGCCGCCAAGCGCATCAAGCCGAACCGCCCGCTGCTGGAGGTCCTCTCAGACGCACTCGACGCGGACGACGACGAAGCAGGCTGCTCGGTCTGTCATCTCTGATCGATACGAAGCGCCCCCGGAGGCCCCGTTGGTGATGAACCATCACCAACGGGGCTTACTGTCGTCTCATCGCACCGACTGTCAGTGCCGCGTGTAAGGATGTTCCCAGTTTCCCTGGTAACTCGCCTACGCCCGGAGCACTTTGACGGATGACCGACACAGACAGGCTCTCCCGCATCGCGCTTCGATACCGGGAAGAAGACAGCCCTGCACTGCTGATCGAGGCAGGGATCACCCGCATGCTGGATACCCCCACGCATCAGGTCCTCCAGCAAGACCTGGAAGACATGGCCACCCCGTGGCAGATTTTTCCAGCTACCGATCAGCTCGCCAGCAACCTCCCTGACAGTCCCGGCCTGTACATGTTCGTCTGGAGACCCGGCTTCCGCCTGCGACTTCATGGAGATCACTCTGGCCCCCTCGCTGACACGAGCGGCAGCTTCCCGTTGATCCTTTACATTGGGCAAGCAGGAGGAGCCTCGCGTGGCACGAACACACTGCGCAATAGGTACAAAAACTACCGGAAACACCTCAGGGGCGATCCGGAGGAGCTGTGGACTCAATCCGAGCCACGCAGGCGAGCAGAGCGCCTCACCCGGTACCTCTCTCTAGGACCACTGGAGTTCTGGTGCGCCGTGGTCGAAGATCGGTCCCGGATCGAGGGCCTTGAGAAGCGCCTGATCCGCCTATTCAACCCGCCGCTCAACGATCAGAACCGCCCACGGCTCCGGGTTACACAGCTGGGCGATTCACACCCTGCCTGGCCATCCTGATTCAGATCGCACCACGAGAGGTACGCATGGGTTCCAAGACCTTCATCCCCGCCTTCGAGGCCAAGGTGGGTGATTGGACCTACTACACCTGCCTAATGAAGTACGGCCAGGTAGCACGAGAGATCCAGTTCGCCCACGACCGCGGCGGCAACCAGGACCTCGGCACCATGATCCAGCGAGGCATCGGGGCCCGCACCAAGGAGATCACCGAGTACCTGCTTACGAGCGAGCACCGGTTTCTCGGCTCCCTAATCGTGGCCGTCTGGGGAGGACACCCCGATTACACCCCGCTCATCATGTCAGCAGAGGCCGAGAGTCAGGAGATGCTGCAGGGCATCGACCGAAACTTTGGCGTGCTGACTTTCGACGGGACCCACCAGTACTTTGCGCTTGACGGCCAGCACCGGCTCAAGGCGATCAAGGATGCCGTCAAACAGGACCAAAGCCTGGTAGACGAGGACATCAGCGTCATCGTCGTGCCGCACTTTGACACCGAGGAAGGACGTCGACGTACTCGTCGCCTGTTCACGAACATCAATCGCAACGTCAAGCCGACGAAGGCACAAGAGAACCTCGCCCTGGATGAAGACGACGGCTTTGCGGTTCTTACACGTCGGATGCTCGACGAGCACGACTTCCTAAAGCGCGACGGCGTTATCCGGGTATTCACCAAGCAAGGCTCTGACGGTGACTTGCGCCTCGCCGATAGGCAGGTACCGGTCAACTCGCCCGCCTGGAGCACCTTCGGCGTGCTGTACAACCTTGCCCAGGATCTTGGATTTGGCCTGCCGTCCGGCATCTACAAACAGTCACAACGCGCAACTGACGAGGCGCTAGACGCCAGTTACGACATCATCACCAGCCGCCTTGATGATCTGCTGGAGGCGTGCGGCGACCTTCGAACACGCTACGAGACCCAGGTGCCAAAGGACCTCCGTGCACCTAAGGGACTCGATGGCAAGGGCCATGCGTTCATGCGTCCAGTCGTGCAAGTACAGGTGGCGAAGGCTGTCCGCTACATCATGGACCATGAACTCTTGGAGTGGTCCGAGGTAATGAAAAGGCTGAAGGCACTCGACTGGCGCATTGCATCGGCTCCTTTCTCATCAGTGTGGCTGGAGACACCAGATGCTCCTCGCAAGGGGAAGATGATCACTGGCAAGGAGCATGCTCAGCTGCTGCATGATCTATTGCTGGTGCACCTCGCACCGTCCACGAAGGCACAGATCACCCGCGCCGTGCGCATGTACAAGGACTACAAGAAGGAAAACTATCCGCTTCCCATGGACAACCTTCTAGCCCTCCTCCCAGCTGAGGCTGAATCACCGAAACTCCCCAGCCAGTCCTCATGAGCACCAGCTGACAACCTCGCCCGTCTCCCACTGGCCCGGAATATACTCCTGCGCGATTCGATTGTTCCGTCGAGGACGTCGAAATGGATGGGGAAGCTGGTGCACGATCTGAAGCTCTTCCGCGTCACGGCCGGGCAGGCGGCCGAGATCCCGGGGGCCGCGGTGGCGTTGGAGCGGCACTTGCAGACGCTGATCGAGCAGAACATGGAAACGATGCTGGGGATCCGGTTCCTCGCCTCGGAGTACAGCACCGGCCCTCGCCACCGTGGGCGGATCGACTCCCTCGGCC
>NZ_JBHUDX010000165.1:0-3328 GCF_042678285.1 Streptomyces caeni | reverse complement strand
GAGTCGGAGTGCCTGAATGCGGATGCGAAAACGTCACCTTGACGATAACCTGTTGCTAGGTCTTTGGGATGACAAGGAGCAGCAGTGCGCGCGTTCGTTTCCCATAACCATCAGGACAAGCCTGCCGTTCGCTCCTTCGCCACGAAGCTGCGGTTGGGCGGCGTGGACACCTGGTTCGATGAGTGGGAACTG
This sequence comes from Streptomyces caeni, assembly GCF_042678285.1. NCBI lineage: Bacteria > Bacillati > Actinomycetota > Actinomycetes > Kitasatosporales > Streptomycetaceae > Streptomyces > Streptomyces caeni. The sequence continues at coordinate 3,136 of NZ_JBHUDX010000165.1, read as the reverse complement.
AGCCCCGGTGACTCCATTCCTGGCAAAGTCGGGGTCGCCTTGGACACAGTCGACACCGTGCTCGTCTGCTGGTCCGAGCACGCCAGCACGTCGGAGTGGGTCAAGTCCGAGTTGGAGACTGCGATCATCCGGCGACTGGAAGACGGACTCAGGATCATTCCGGTCCGTCTGGACGACACGCCACTCCCGGCGCTCCTCCGCCCCCTGTACTGGGTCTCCGTGACCGAAGACGACGACCAGACCGCCGTCAACAAGATCTTGGGCGTCGATACCACCGGATTCCTTCAGAACGTCCAACAGCTCCTGGACGAGGCGACCATCAAGGCCGTGTCCTTTCACGGAGCCGGCGTCTACGTGATCTGCCCCAACTGCGGCGCTCCGCCAGCCAAGCTCGAACAGTGGGGTGCGACCGACTACGACCGCGGAGATCGCTACGCCGGGGTGCGCTGCACTGAGTGCCGTTGGGAGGAGGGCGGCGAGGTGTAGCAGGGTCGTGCTTGCCGCGACCAATCACACCTCGACACAGCCGCTGTGCCGGGCCAAGGCGCATCCTCGCTCAACCCGCCAACTGAAGCGTTCAGTCACACTCGTTGAGCCGAAGCACGATAGTTGTCACAAGAGACGGGGCGGGTGGGGAAGCTGTTGCCGGCCGCGGGTGCCTTTCGGGTGGCTCCCCTGCAGGGTGAGATGACACTGTCGTTCCTGGGGCGGATCGCGGACAGGTACGGCCTGACGGTGCGGCGTCTGCTATCGGCGGTTACCGACGTGGCTGGCCAGCAGGGCGTCGCCGGGACTCTCCAGGACGACAGTGAGGTGGTTTTGAACGCCGCGGCCCGGGACCGGGTCGCGGCGCTGTGTCGTGTGCCTCAGGCGGGCTTACGCCGTGCGTTGCCGGCCTGGGCGCGGGAGGAGCCGCTGGGCCCCTCGAAGGAGAGGCCAGCGGCGCGGCTCCACAACGGGGTGGAGACGGTTGCCGCCTGGGGCCCGGCGTGCCCGGGCTGTGTGGCTGCGCGGACCGGTCGCGCTACACCAGCCCGGGTGTACCTGGCGGCGCACCAGCGAGTCTGCCCACGCCACCGGCGCTGGCTGATGGGCGTGCCTGGCAGCGGGGGCAGTGTCGTGGGGTTGGCCGGATGCCCGGAAGTAGTCCAGGCGCAGGAGGATCACCACAGGCTGCTGCGCCGCTCCCCCGTCGCTGGTTCGGCGTTCGAGGTTGCTGAGGCGGTCACAGCCTGGTGGTGGGCGCAGAAGTGGCCCGAGGAACGCCTGTGGCCGGCGAGGCTGGATGCGGCCATGCCCGCGGGCGAGGATCCGCAGCGGTGGCGGATCCTGGCGCGGGATCTGGTCACCTACCCCGAGACCGTCGCCCTCGCCACGCTTCTGGCCAGCCGGGCCTGGCGGCTCCGTGTCGCTGCTGACGGTGGTGGTCACCTCCCTTACCGGCTGGCTGATGTGCCCTGCGTGCCCAGCGAGCTGGGCCATCGCGTGCGGCGACCGTGGCTCACCGAGCGTCTGGCTGACTGCACCCACGGACCGCTGTTTGCCTGGACGTCCCAGTGCATCCGTATCAAGGGCGGCAGTGGAGACGACGAACAGCGGCTGTGGCAGGTCCCCTTGGCGCTCCGGCCCCGGCCTCTCTCCGATGTGCTGGTGGGCTACCCTCATCGACAGACCGCGGGCACAGAGGCTCTGCCGGCTCAGAAACGGCTGCGGGGCCACAGCCTGCACGCCGAGGGCGCCTTCGCCGCCGGCCTGGCCCACGCGCGCACCTACGCCGCCCAGCACGGCCACCTCGCCACCCAACGCGACACCAGGGTCGGTTCCTTCGCCCTGGGGAAATGGGTGCACAACCAGCAGGCCCACGCCCTGGCCCTGCCCGAAGAAAAGGCCGCCGCCCTGAGGGAGCTGGACCCGTGGTGGAACATCCCCTGGTCGGTGAAGTGGCAGCGCTCCTACTACCGCGCCCGCGACCACGTCAGGCGCCACGGCCCCCTCAACCCCACCGACGGCTTCCCCGACACCCACGTGCTGACCGGGGAGTGGCTGTACCTGCAGTGCACCGACTACAGCGCACTCCACCCCGAACAGCGCCGTCTGCTGGCCGACATCGGCCTCACCGCCCAAGCCGCCAGCAGCGCACGCCCGCGCCGAATGAGCCGGACAGCGGGCATCGATAAGGCTGTTGCCTGTGCGCGCGCCTTCGTCGCCGAACACGGATGCCTGGCCCTGGCCACCAAAAACATCTCGTACCAGGGGTTTTTGCTCGGGAAGTGGCTCATTTCCCAGCGTTGCCTCACCCGCCGCCAGGGCGAACCAGCGCACCTTCAGGTGCTCGACGCGATCGACGGGTGGTGGAACCCGGCGTGGCCCTTGGCGTGGCAGCGAACCTGGTACCGCATCCGCGCTCATGCCCGAAACCGGCGCCAAGGGGCTGCAGAAGGTGGCTGGCCGGACGGCAGTGAGGGCTGGGCCACGTGGCTGTCCCTACAGTGCACCGGCTACCAGCAGTTGCATCCGCTGCAGCAGCATCTGCTGGCGCAGATCGGCATCACCGCCGAAACCGCCGCCACTCGCCCCCACGAGGTCATCGCCCAGCTCTGCGGTACAGGCCCCGGGCTGGCTCACGCGCGCACGTACGCCGCCACACACGGCCACCTCGCCACGCCCCAAACAGCTTGCCCGGAGGGGTTTCCGCTGGGCCGGTGGCTGAGCGAACAGCGCCACCAGGCGCAGAAGCACCACCGCAGTACAGGCGGGACATGGCCGCTGAGCACGCTCCTCGCAGCACTCGACCCCTGGTGGAACCCGACCTGGTCCTTGGAATGGCAACGCAATTGGAGCCGCGTACGGAAGCGGTCAGAATCCGCGTCCGCAGTCGACGGCGGCGGTACCGGCATTCCGGGCCTTGAGAAGGAGCTGGCCGGCTGGCTGAGGCGTCAGTGCACCGACTACGGCGCACTCCATCCCGGACAGCACCGCCTGCTGGCCAAGATCGGCGTCACCGCCGAAACAGCCCGAGCCGCCCAGCCACCGGCTCCCCGCACCGAGCCCGGTCTCCTGGACACCGCGCTCACACAAGCTCACGCCTACGCGGCCGAATACGGCCATATCGCCGCGCCCGTCAGCACCGTCCTCG
>NZ_JBHUDX010000164.1:0-791 GCF_042678285.1 Streptomyces caeni | reverse complement strand
GCTGGGCCTGAGACTGCGAGACCAGGGCTTCGATGCCTCGGTCTTGCCCGAGTTCCGCGCCCGCCTCGCCCAGTCCGGCAGCGCGGAGCGGCTGGTCTTCGAAGCAGTACTCAGCAAGCTGGCCGCCGCCGGCTGGGCGCGTCCGGGCGGGCGGCAACGCACCGACTCCACCCACATGCTCGCAGCCGTCCGCACCCTGCAACGCCTGGAGCTCGTCGGCGAGGCCGTCCGCGCCGCGCTGGAGGCCATCGCCGCCAGTTTCCCGAACTGGCTGCTGAGCTGGGCGCCCGGAGACTGGTTCACCCGCTACGGTCCCCGAGTGGACGCCTACCGGCTACCCCGCGAAGAGCACGAACGCACCACGCTCGCCCTCATCTTCGGCCATGACGGCTTCCAATTGCTGGAACAGGCCTGGACCGCATCCACCCCGGCGACAATCCGCGCCCTGCCCGCGGTCCAAGCCCTGCGGCGCATCTGGATCCAGCAGTTCTACCGTGCCGAGGGCCAGTTGTGGTGGCGCGATGCCAAAGAGCACGGTCGCCCACCCGCCGCCTTGGCCCTGGTCTCGCCCTATGACACCGACGCCCGCTACCGAGTCAAGCGTTCGCAGGGCTGGACCGGCTACACCGCGCAACTGAGTGAGAACTGCGACGAGGACCGTCCCCACCTGATCACTTACGTGGGCACGGGCCCGGCCACCGAGGACGACGTCGAGACCACGCCCCGCGTCCACGACACGCTGGAGCAGCGCGGTCTTCTGCCCGCCGAACACTTCGCGGACACTGCTTACA
>NZ_JBHUDX010000163.1:0-542 GCF_042678285.1 Streptomyces caeni | reverse complement strand
AAACGCTCCCTCGTCTCCAAGATGCCCGGCGACTGGTGGCAGCAACGCGCCAACCACCGCGCCTACCTCGCCTACATGTGGGCCCACCCCGGCAAACAACTCCTCTTCATGGGCCAGGAGTTCGCCCAGGGAGCCGAATGGTCCGAAGCCCACGGCCCCGACTGGTGGCTGCTGGACCCCGCCTACCCCGCCGCACCCGACCACTGCCGCGTGCGCGACCTCGTCCGCGACCTGAACACCGTCTACCGCCACACCCCCGCCCTGTGGCAACGCGACACCCACCCCTCCGGCTTCCACTGGGTGGTCACCGACGCCGCCGACGACAACGTCCTCGCCTTCCTGCGCCTCGACGCCCACGGCACCCCCCTGCTGGCCGTCTGCCACTTCTCCCCGGTCGTCCGCGACCACTACCGCCTCGGCGTCCCCGACCACATCCCCGCCTGGCACGAGGTCCTCAACACCGACAGCGCCGCCTACGGCGGCAGCGACGTCCACAACCCCGACCCCCTCAAACCCGAACCCAGCCCCTGGCACGGCCACCC
>NZ_JBHUDX010000162.1:0-3295 GCF_042678285.1 Streptomyces caeni | reverse complement strand
TCCGCCCTGGCCCCTGCCATGGCAGCAGGCCTACCACCGCCTCCGCACAGCAGCCACGGGTACCGGCGGCGTACCGGCCACGAACCTCCCCCGAAGACTTTGCCGCTGGATCCGCGTCCAGCAGGAGTCCTGGCAGCACCTCCACCCCGGCCAGCAGGACCTCCTGACCGCCCTCGGCATCACACCCCACGCCGTCGCAGGCGAACGACCCGCCCGGGCCACACGCACCTACCCCACCAGCCCCGGACTCGACCACGCACGCGCCTACACCGCCCAGCACGGCCACCTCACCCCGGACAAACACACCCGACAAGACGGCTTCCCCCTCGGCAGATGGCTGTGCCAGCAACGCCGCAAAGCCCGCGCCGGCGTCCTCTCCACCACCACCATTGAGGCGCTCACCGCCCTGGACCCGTGGTGGAACCCACCCTGGCCCTACACCTGGCACCGCACCTGGCAGCAATACCGCACCACGATCAGCGGGAACGAACCCGTCCCGGACACACTCCAACGGTGGGCCAACGCCCAACGCAGTCAATGGAGCACCCTCCACCCCGGCCAACAACAACTCCTCACCCACACCGGCATCCACCCGTAGAGCGCAGCCCTTACGCCCGCGCTTCCAGTACCAGGCCAGTCCGTTCGGATCGTTTTGAGGCATTGCCGGATACTTCCCGTTCGTGCGTCACGCCCGCCTGAACGGCGCCGGCCAACCTGGCCTGCTTGTCGCACCACACGCCGTCACGCCGGATTGCGGAACACGGACTCGACGAGAGGGTCTACATCGGTGTAACCCAGCCGCTTGGCTTCGCCTACCAGCCGATTGACCTCCACAAGTGTGAGTTCCCACTCCCCCCGCTCGAACAGTGAAAGGTCAACAGAGTTCATTCCGTAGTGCTTCTCCAGTCGCCGGAACATGGTCCGCTTCTCTCTGCTGGAGAGACTCACGGAAAGCCATTCCCTGAGATGTTTCGATCTCACCTGCAGGGAGAACTTCCTGAGTCGCACAATCTCTGCACTCACTGGCAGCGCCCCAGAGCGCCAGGTCCGGGAGCTTGCACTGTGTCGACCATTCACGGCCATGGCCATCAAGCGAGCACGAGCTGCATCGTTTTGATGCTCAGGGCTGGCCACAGAAAGGAGGTCGAACCAGCTGATCAGTTCCGTGGGGGACGTTACACCGCAGGCTTCCAAGTAGTTGCGCAGGAAGTATGGGGACACCGGCCGTGCTCCTGACAGCACTGCTGCCACGCTCGAATGTGAGTAGGGCATCAGCTGGGCAAGCTGCCGTAGTGACAGCGAGCGGTAAGCGCGAAGGGACTGCAGGGCGAGTCTCAGGTCCAGATACGTCTCGGCGCGATGTGAAGGGAGGATGATCCCTGTTCTGTCCCAACGTTCCCAGGTGCGGGGCCAAGAAGCCCTCCGTCGCTCCTCAGGGCCCAGATGCAGCGACTCCACAGAGTCGTCACTGACGAATTCCCTGGGCCGGATCTCCCGGCGAGCCTCTTCCCAGTCCTTGCGCCACCGCCTGGTATCGCCGGAGCACGCCTCCACGTAGGCCTTCGTCACTCGCCACGACGGCAGCTCATAGCCCCCTGCGGCTTTGGACAACGACGCCGCAGAGACGCCGCACCTCGTAGTCATCTGCGCGAGGGTAGGGCTGCCTGCCCGCTCGCGGAGCACGCGGAGCGCGGCGGCGAATTCGAGGACCCTTGGATTTCCCTGTCCAATGGGTAGCTGGTTGATGCGACGTCCCACGTCTTCTCCAGAGGACCTTGAACTGCCCGCGGGGGCCAGCCTCAGCCGCTGACCCCCGCGGAGGGCATCAGGCGAGTTCCTGGCGAAGCTTCCCTGCGATCAGGCCTCCGCCGGCCACTGCCGCGACAGCGGCCGGCGGAGCGCATCCAACCACCACGAGCACGATGACCGCGAGAAGAATCACGATCACCAGCCATACCATCGCGGCAGTGATCTCTCGGCTCTGCAGAATCGTCAGCGGACCGATCGGGATCGGAAGGCTGCTGGACGTCACGACATACGTCATGGCGCGGGCACCTCAGTCTCTTAATGGAAGCGTCAATTCCGCTTCGTTGACCCGGACTAGTTCGATGCCAGGCCCTGGTTGGCGCCAAGGCTGATCTGGCGCCCTCATGCTGGCCGACCCACGAGGGCGATGTCCATTCCGATGTAAACGGATTCTGAACAATTCGGGGCTCTTTTTCAGAAACCTGTCCACAGCGCATGGAGAGTCTGTACTTAAAAACCGTGTCCTTCAGGCACGTTCGTGCAGGCCAAGGCGTCATTCTTCAGAAGATGTACCGCCAACGCGGTCAAGGGCAGCACCTTCGGTGCGGCATCGCCCGATGATGGGTGACATGCTGGGCACGAGCCCGCGAGGGCTGTGGCCTTGGTCGCCGGGCACCTCAGTCTCTGACCCGGACTGTGCATCGCGCGATACGAGGTGAGCGTGCTGTTGGCGCAGGACGCTCAAGCAATGGGGTTCGCCGTGATCTGACCGGCGAACCCCATTGCTTTTACTTGGAGCATGGCGGAGTCTCCAGTGACACGGCGTAGGCGTGCCCGGCGTACTCTCACCTGATCCCCTGCCCGGCACCAGCAGCACTCTTCGGCACCCGCACGGCGCCCGCTCCGGAGTGCTTCAAGATGGGGCTCCAGTGTCGTCACGGAGGGGGATCAGGTGCCTGTTCTTGGAAGAGCTTCGGTGCCGTTGCCTGCCCTCACCGAGTTCTGTCAGCGCCAACAGCGCTGCTGGCGGCCCCGCGCATGTCCTATACGTCGTCGAAGCTGGGCTGACTCCATGGCTGCTCGGGGGGTGGACCTTGGGCACCGAGAAGCTGGGTGATCTTCTCAGCTTCATCACTTGAGAGATCGGAGAGCAGGCGCGTCGTTGTACCGAGGAGGGCGTCCAGCGGTACCTGGGTACGTGCGCCGCGGGCACTGGCGATTCCGGTGCCGAACAGACACTGGAGCGTCTCGCCGGAAGGGATGCGGGCATCGGCTTCGATGACTCCCTCGGCCTGTCCCAGCGCGTCGCTGATGCCGTCGAGTTGGGCGTCGTGGGAGATGTCGTCTCCGGGGCCGCCGTATCCGACGTGGCGGTCCGTGACGACCATGCGAAGAGAGGTCAACGGGATGCCGAAGCGGTCGGCCCTGTTTCTCACCTCGTCGAGGCGGGGCAGATCGTGCTCCTGTCCCTGCGGGAGCTGGCGCCGGGACTGGGCAACGAGCACATGGAAACGCGGGGTCTGCAGGATCAGCTGGCCGGCCTTCACTG
>NZ_JBHUDX010000161.1:0-1921 GCF_042678285.1 Streptomyces caeni | reverse complement strand
GAGGTGAGCAGCGGGGACAACCGTAGATTGCGTTGCGCGACGCCGGTGTCGATGGCCGCGATGGCCTCCGAATAGGCTTCCTCCAGCCAGTGCGGTTCGTCGATGAACCAGTAGTCGCAGTCGACACACATGCGGTACGTCGCCTGATGGCGTGCCAGAACCGTGCCCCGGTGGGTGACGCTGGATTCGCCGCCGCAGATCTTGCAAGGAACCATGGCAGGTGATTCTACGGAGGTCGCGTCCAGCAGGTTCCGGGACCGGGGGACGACGAGGGGCAGAGAAGTCCGCATTTTCACCCGATGAGTGCAGCGTCGAGTTCGGGAATTGTTGATGGCCCCTTGGGGCAGGTCAGGGCCGGGCGGATCGTGGGGTGCGGACCCGTTCGCGTGAATCCATCGGCATTGACGGGCGATGCCATTGGCCCGCACTCTCCCTGACTGCAGGCTGTGGCAGGCTTCTTTGGGCTGTTGTGGCGATGGAGCGAGGTGCAGGTGCGGGTCCTATTTTCTCCCGACGTGTTCGTCCGCCAGCGGGTCGGCGGGGTCAGCCGATATTTTTCCGAACTCCATGCCGGATTGAAGGAGGCGGGCGTCGACGCACGCCTCTTCGCTGGATTGCACGACAATCAGTACATTGCACGGAGCCCGGCAAGGGCGATGCTGGGGCGACTGCCGTGGAGATCGCGCCTTTTGCTGAGCGATGCGGCGTTCGCCGCATACTCCGCAGCGCAGCGCAGACCGGGCGTGGTTCACCCCACCTACTACACGTCGAGCGCGGTTCCCGGCGGTCGTCCGCATGTCTGCACGTTCTACGACCTGATTCACCTCCGGTACCCCGACTCCTTCGCCTCGGGTGCCGACACCGTCGACAGGCAGCGGTTCTGGGCTCGCAGAGCCGACAGGGTCATCGCCATTTCGGAAGCGACCGCCCAGGACCTGGTGTCCCTGCTGGGGGTACCGCGCGAAAAGATCACGGTTGTCCACCTGGGTGTGCACATGCCTGATGTGACGGCCGAGAAGAAGACGAGCGACTACATCCTCTACGTCGGCGGCCGGGCCGGATACAAGAACTGGCGCATCGTTGTACAGGGCCTCAGAGCCCGGGAACTCGCGCAGCTACGGCTCGTCTGCGCAGGAGGCGGCGCCCCCACGGACGAGGAGAAGACGCTGCTCGAAGATTGCGGATTGTCGCGGCGTGTCGAATTCGTGCAGGCCGATGAGAGGGCGCTCTGCGGGCTCTACCGGTCCGCGGTGGCACTCGTTTTCCCGTCGCTCTGCGAGGGATTCGGGCTTCCTCCGCTCGAAGCAATGGCCCGCGGGGTACCGGTGGTCGCTGCCAGGGCGGCGTCCATTCCAGAGGTTGTGGGTGATGCGGCTCTGCTCTTCGATCCCCGCAGTCCGGATGAACTTGTTTACTCGCTCGGACGCCTGCTCAATACCGCCACGCGGGATGAGTTCGCCAAGCGTGGGCTCTCGCAGGCGCGGAAGTTCCCCTGGAGCAAAACAGTCAACCGGACAATCGAAGTCTACCGCGAATTGCTTTCCTGAGTGGCCCGCCAATGGGCTTGGCGCGGTCGATCCGACCCCGACACACATGAAGAAAGCGTAGGAATCAGTACTGATTTCCCTAACCTGAGCAGATACCGATGTCCCTTCCGGTGGAAGGTGTACTCGGCTATAACTGATCCGACCACCAGCATGGAGTGCGCGTGACCGTCAAGAAGGCGCTCATCACCGGTATCACCGGCCAGGACGGCTCATATCTGGCCGAGTTGCTGCTGGAGAAGGGTTACCAGGTCCACGGCATCATCCGCCGTGCCTCGACGTTCAATACCCAGCGGATCAACCACCTCTACGAGGATCTGCATGACCCGCAGCGGCGGTTGTTCCTGCACTATGGCGACTTGACCGACGGCACCCGG
>NZ_JBHUDX010000160.1:0-2275 GCF_042678285.1 Streptomyces caeni | reverse complement strand
AACTTCATGAACGAAACTATGTCGACGTGTCCCGAGCGGCTTTGACCTGCTGTTTTCCACCACTTTTCAAGATCGAATGGTAGAGCGGTGGGAGATGGAGCCTTCCAGTGCTCGCCCTCGCCGACCACGAACGGCGCAGCCACCTGCTTTGCAGCGAATCGCCAATCTCCTGCTCCATGGCCAGGGCAACGTGCGAGTAGAGACCTTCCACGCCGGCGGCCTCGCGGCCCATGCGGGTCTCCACGGCGATGCGACTATGCGACTGTGTCGATCTTCATCCAGCCGCTCCTTGCCGCCGTGACGAACCAGGTACAGCCGCTTTCCGGCGTTCGTGGTCGCGGGGAACCGGCCCCTGACCCGCGGCCAAACTGTCCAACAAGGCACTGGCCGCAGTGCGCGCCCCGGTCGCTCACCAGCCCGGATGAGATTTTCGGCAAGGGCAGGATGCATGAGGCCGACCGGGACGACAACGGTGCCCCGGATGAGCTGATCGGCACGTCAAGAGCTGTGCCGCGGTGACCTGCATGCCCTGGCGGTCGCCGGAGGTGCTCCAGCGGTCACCGCACCCCAGCGGGCGCTGGCCGCGTTTCTGCGTCTGCCCGCCGGGTGGTCTCCGCACCGGGGCACCGCTGCTCTGGCACTCGTGCCCGTACGGGACGGTGTAGCCGGTGGTCGGGTGCACGGTCGCCTCAGGTTGCCGGTGCCGTCGGCTAGCGTGCGAGGTATGCGCTACTTCAATACGGCCGGGCCGTGCGTTCCCACGCGTCACTACATGGTGCCGGCTCAGGAGCGGCTGCCCAGGGCCCGCGGGTACATCGAGCAGGGCCAGTACTTCGTGGTACACGCGCCACGGCAGACCGGGAAGACGACGGTGCTGGCGGCGATGGCCCGGGAACTGACGGCCTCGGGCCGGTACGCGGCGCTGCACTTCTCGTGCGAGAGCGCGGAGGTGGCCGGGGAGGACTACGGCCAGGCCGAGCTGCTGGTGCTGGAGGCGATTCGGCGGTCCGCGGAGTCCGCTGGGATTCCTGGTGAGCTCGCGCCCCCCGCCTCCTGGCCCGACGCGGTGCCCGGGTCCCGGCTCACGCGGGGGCTGACTGAGTGGGTGCGGAGCTGTCCGCGTCCGCTGGTGCTGTTCTTCGACGAGATCGACGCGCTGCGGGGGGAGAGCCTGCGCAGTGTGCTGCGCCAGTTGCGCGATGGCTTCACTGTCAGCCGTGGCGGCTTCCCGCATGCGGTGGTGCTGTGCGGGCTGCGGGATGTGCGTGACTACAAGGCGGCCTCGGGCGGGGATCCGGGGCGCCTTGGTACGTCGAGTCCGTTCAACATCAAGGTGGCGTCGCTGCGGTTGGGCGACTTCACCGAGGCCGAGGTCGCCGAGCTGTACGGGCAGCACACCACGCAGACGGGCCAGGATTTCACGGTGGATGCGCTGGAGCGTGCCTTCAGCTTTACCCAGGGACAGCCGTGGCTGGTCAACGCGCTGGCCCGGGAGGTCGTCGAGGAGATGGGGGTGCCGTCGGACACGCCGATCACGGCCGAGCACATGGAGGAGGCGAAGGAGCGGCTGATCCTGGCGCGTGCGACGCATCTGGACTCGCTGGCCGCCAGGTTGGGCGAGGACCGGGTGCGGCGGGTGATCCAGCCGGTGATCGCGGGCGAGCTGCTCCTGCCGACGGACACGTACGACGACGATCTGGCGTACGTGCGCGACCTGGGGCTGGTCGCTCCGGACGCGCCGGTGCGGGTGGCCAATCCGATCTACCAGGAGGTCATTGTCCGGGTCCTGGGAAACAACACGGAGGGCCAGGTCGTCGCCGCCCCGAGCAGCTTCCGGCTGCCGGACGGCCGGATCGACATGGACAAGCTGCTGTGCTCCTTCGCCGAGTTCTGGCGGGAGAACGGCGAGATCCTGGCCACCGCCTCGACCTACCCGGAGGCCGCAGCACAGCTGGTGATGATGGCCTACCTGCACCGGATCGTGAACGGGGCGGGTTTCATCGACCGGGAGTACGGGGTCGGCCGGCGGCGCGTGGACCTGCTGGTTCGCCAGCCGTACACCGCTGCCGACGGTTCGCGGGCGGTGCAGCGCGAGGCGCTGGAGCTGAAGGTGTGGCGCCAGGGCCGCACCGACCCCCTCGCCGAGGGGCTGGCACAGCTGGACGACTACCTGGACCGCATGGAGCTGTCCACGGGCACCCTCGTCGTCTTCGACACCCGCCCGCAGGCAGCCCCGGTCCACGAGCGCACCGCCTTCTCGCAGCAGACCACGCCC
>NZ_JBHUDX010000159.1:0-1840 GCF_042678285.1 Streptomyces caeni | reverse complement strand
ATCCCGGCGGGGATCGACGTCGCCCTGGTCCTGGAGGAGGGCGCCGACCTGTACGAGCGGGCCGCCGCCGGAGTCCCGGAAGGACCCCGTCGGGAGGTGCTTCTGGCGGCGGCTGGTGTTCTGCGTGATGAGTCGCGGCCGCCGGTGGCGCGGTTGGCGGGGGCGTTGGCGCCGGAGGTGGATGCGGTGCTGGCGTCGTGTCCGTTGCGGGAGTCGGTGTCGGCGGTGGGGCCGTTCGCGTTGCTGGTGGAGCGGGAGCGGGCGTTGTTCGGGTCGTGGTACGAGTTCTTTCCGCGGTCGGAGGGGACGGTGGGGCGTCCGCACGGGACGTTCCGGTCGGCGGCGCGGCGGTTGCCGGTGATCGCGTCGATGGGGTTCGACGTGGTGTATCTGCCGCCGGTGCATCCGATCGGGACGACGTTTCGCAAGGGGCCGAACAACAGTCCCTCGGCGGGTGCGGGGGATGTGGGGGTGCCGTGGGCGGTGGGGTCGCCGGAGGGGGGTCATGACGCGGTGCATCCGGAGTTGGGGACGATCGGGGATTTCGACTGGTTTGTTGGGCGGGCGCGGGAGTTGGGGCTGGAGGTGGCGCTGGACTTCGCGTTGCAGTGTTCGCCGGATCATCCGTGGGTGGCGAAGCATCCGGAGTGGTTCCTGCATCGGGCGGACGGGTCGGTGGCGTATGCGGAGAACCCGCCGAAGAAGTACCAGGACATCTATCCGCTGTATTTCGATGCGGATATGGAGGGTCTGGTGGCGGAGTCGCTGCGGATTCTGCGGTTCTGGATGGGGCATGGGGTGCGGATCTTCCGGGTGGACAATCCGCATACGAAGCCGGTGGTGTTCTGGGAGCGGGTGATCGGGGAGATCGGGCGGTCGGATCCGGATGTGGTGTTCCTGGCGGAGGCGTTCACGCGGCCGGCGATGATGAGGGCGTTGGCGGCGGTGGGGTTCCAGCAGTCGTACACGTATTTCACGTGGCGGAATTCGAAGCGGGAGCTGACGGAGTATCTGACGGAGTTGTCGGGCGGGACGGCTGCGTATATGCGGCCGAACTTCTTTGTGAACACGCCGGACATCCTGCATGCGTATCTGCAGCGTGGGGGGCGGCCGGCGTTCGAGGTGCGGGCGGTGCTGGCGGCGACGCTGTCGCCGTCGTGGGGGGTGTATTCCGGGTATGAGCTGTGTGAGAACGTGCCGTTGCGGGAGGGCAGTGAGGAGTATCTGGACTCGGAGAAGTACCAGTTGCGGCCCCGGGACTGGGAGGCCGCGGAGCGGGAGGGGCGCAGCATCGCGCCCCTGATCACGAAGCTCAACGCGATCCGGCGCCGGCATCCCGCTCTGCAGCGGCTCAGGAACCTGCACTTCCATCATGCCGACAACGACGCGGTGATCGTGTACAGCAAGCGTTCGGGTCCGGACGCGGTTGTGGTGGTCGTGAACCTGGATCCCCACCACACCCAGGAGGCGACGGTCTCGTTGGACATGCCGCGGCTCGGTCTCGACTGGCACGAGTCGGTGCCGGTGCGCGACGAGCTCACCGGTGTCACCTACCACTGGGGCAGGGCCAACTATGTGCGTCTTTCGCCGGGCGATGGCCCCGCGCACGTGCTGACCGTCCTGCGACCGTCCTCACCGCAGATCGGAGGGTCACCCACACGATGATCGTCAACGAGCCCGTCCCGGACACCTTCGAGGACACTCCCGCCGCGGACCGCGATCCGGAGTGGTTCAAGCGTGCCGTCTTCTACGAGGTCCTGGTCAGGTCCTTCCAGGACAGCAACGGCGACGGCGTGGGCGACCTGAAGGGGCTGACGGCGAAGCTGGACTATCTGCAGTG
>NZ_JBHUDX010000158.1:0-1255 GCF_042678285.1 Streptomyces caeni | reverse complement strand
AGCTTATCGGACTCCTGCCGGTGCTGGTTTTCGTAGGCCATGGGGCTGAGGTGTCCGTTGGCGGAGTGCCGACGGCGGGTGTTGTAGCGGGTGAGCCACCGGAAGACGGTGCGTCGGCACAGTTCCGCTCCCGGGTAGTGGTGGGCGCCGCGCAGGGTCTCCCGCTTGAGGGTGGCGTGGAAGCTCTCGCAGGCGGCGTTGTCGGCGGAGGTGCCGACCGCGCCCATGGACTGGGTGACGCCCAACTCGCTGCACAAGTCGGCGAATTCACGCGATGTGTACTGGGCACCGTGATCGGAGTGGAAGACCGCGCCGCTCAGACCGCCGCGGGTGGCGGCTGCCATCCGCAGGGCGTCGGCGACGAGTTCGGTGCGCATGTGGGCGGCGACGGACCAGCCGACCACCCGGCGGCTGAAGCAGTCCAGGACAGTGGCCAGATAGAGGAACTGGCCGTCCCCGGTGGGGAGATAGGTGATGTCGCCCATGTACTTGACTCCGGGCGCCGGGGCGGTGAAGTCCCGCTGGAACAGGTCCGGGACCGGTGTCGCCGACGGCTCGGGGATCGTGGTGCGGACCCGTTTGCGCAGGCGTATGCCCTGGATGGAGAACGTGCGCATCACGCGGGCCACCCGTTTCTCGTTGATCTTCCGGCCGTCGGCGCGGAGCTCGGCGGTGATCCGCGGAGAGCCGTAGGCGCCGTCGGAGTCGGCGTGGACGGCGCGGATCTCTTCGGCCAGTACCCGGTCAGCGGCCTGCCGCGCGGTCCGCGCGTCGGCCCCGCCTTGCCACTTGTAGTAGCTGGAACGGTTCACGCCCAGCACCTGGCACAACCGCTTCACGCCGAAGGCGTCCCGGTGGTCGTGGACGAACTGGAAGCGGTTCACCAGTTCGTCTCGCCGGCGAAATACTTGGCCGCCTTGCGCAGGATGTCCCGCTCGGTGGCCAGCTTCCGCTCGCTCGCCTCAAGCTCGGCCACCCGGGCCTCCAGCTGCCGAATCCGCTCGTCGGGGTCGGCGGACGGTGCCGGCTGTCCCGCCCGGGCCGGCGCTGCCCCACCTGACCGAGCGGCCGCGGGGGCGACGCCGCGACGCTCCCGGTCCCGCAGCACCCACTCACGCAGCGTCGCCCTGTTAATGCCCAGGTCAGCGGCGATGCTCTTGTAGGTCGCCCCGGGCGTGGACTCGTACAGGGCCACGGCATCGGCCTTGAACTCGTCCGAGTAGTCCTTCATCGCCATCGGCGGTGTTCTCGCTTC
>NZ_JBHUDX010000157.1:0-883 GCF_042678285.1 Streptomyces caeni | reverse complement strand
CGACGAAGCCGGTTGAGGATCGGGCGGATGGTTTCGCGGACGATTTGGAGAAGGTGTCGTCGGCGTTGTCGTCGTATGCGGCGGAGATTCGTCCGCTGGTGGACAGGCTGAAGCAGTTGAAGATCGATGCGGCGGCCTTTGTGGACTCGGTCAGGGATGACGGGGACTGGGAGTACGACGGGGACAAGGTCGACAGGCACAATCGGATCCGTGATGGCGTGACGGCTGCGGTGGCGGCGTTCTGGGCGGCGGAGCGGACGTGTCACAACAAGATCACTGCGTTGTTCGGTGGGACGCGGATGGTGGCGGGGGATGGTTCGGGCCGTAAGGACCAGTACGGGTTCGATGCGGCTGATATGAGGAACGCGAAGCTTCCCTGGGGTGACCCGGTGGAGGAGCGGCATCACTGGTACGAGGTCGGCCATTGGGTGAAGTCCTTTGTGTGGGACGGGCTGATCGTGGATGGGGTCTGGGGCACGGTCAAGGGCCTTGGGACGCTGGTGGGTTTTGGTGGCTGGGATGCGATGGGTCAGGCGTGGAAGGGTCTGGCGCAGTTGGCGACGGGGTTGGCGGTCTCGTCGATTCCGGGTGTGGGGACGTTGTTCTGGGCGTTGCCGGATGACAAGTTGCCGTCGTGGTTTCGTGATTCGCGTACGGCGATGAAGGAGACGGGCAAGGCGTTGGTGGCGTGGGACGAGTGGGGTAAGAACCCGGCTCGTGCTGCGGGTGCGGTGACGTTCAATGTGTTGACGACGGTGTTCACGGGTGGTGCGGGGGGTGCGGCGTCGGGTGCGGGGAAGGCGGGTGTGGTCGCCAGGGCGCTGTCGGTGGCGGGCAAGGCGGGGCGGGTCATCGACCCGATGACGTATGTCGGCAAGGCGGC
>NZ_JBHUDX010000156.1:0-1687 GCF_042678285.1 Streptomyces caeni | reverse complement strand
GCGTCGACCAGGTATTTCGCGCGGATGAGGGTGGCGAGCTGGCCGAGGTTCATCTCGGGGATGACGACCTTGTCGTAGCGTGCCAGGACCTCGCCGAGGTTGGGGGGGAAGGGGTTGATGTGGCGCAGGTGGGCCTGGGCGATGGGGATCTGGGCGGTGCGTAGTCTGCGGACCGCCGCGGTGATGGGCCCGTAGGTCGAGCCCCAGCCCAGGACGAGTGTGGGGGCCTGGTGGGGGTCGTCGACGGTGAGGTCGGGGACCTGGATGCCGTCGATCTTGGCCTGGCGGGTGCGGACCATCAGGTCGTGGTTGGCGGGGTCGTAGGAGATGTTGCCGCTGCCGTCCTGTTTCTCGATGCCGCCGATGCGGTGTTCCAGGCCCGGGGTGCCGGGGATGGCCCAGGGGCGGGCGCGGGTGTGCGGGTCGCGTTTGTAGGGCCAGAACACCTCGGTGCCGTCGTCCAGGGTGTGGTTGGGGCTGGTGGCGAACTGCACCCGTAGATCCGGCAGCTCCTGCGGATCGGGGATGCGCCAGGGCTCGGAGCCGTTGGCCAGGTAGCCGTCGGACAGCAGGAAGACGGGGGTGCGGTAGGTCAGTGCGATCCGTGCGGCCTCCAGCGCGGCCTCGAAGCAGTCGGCCGGGGTGCGGGGCGCGATGACGGGTACGGGGGCCTCGCCGTTGCGGCCGTACATCGCCTGCAGCAGGTCGGCCTGCTCGGTCTTGGTGGGCAGTCCGGTGGAGGGCCCGCCGCGCTGGATGTCGACCACCAGCAGTGGCAGCTCCAGGGAGACCGCCAGCCCGATCGTCTCGCTCTTGAGTGCCACACCGGGGCCGGAGGTCGTGGTCACCGCCAGCGACCCGCCGAAGGCGGCGCCCAGTGCCGCCCCGATCCCGGCGATCTCGTCCTCGGCCTGGAAGGTGCGTACACCGAAGTTCTTGTGGCGGGACAGTTCGTGCAGGATGTCGGAGGCCGGGGTGATGGGGTAGGAGCCCAGGAACAGGGGCAGGTCCGCCTGCCGGGAGGCGGCGATCAGGCCGTAGGCCAGTGCCAGGTTGCCGGAGATGTTGCGGTAGGTGCCCACCGGGAAGGCCTTCGCGGCCGGGGCGACCTCGTAGGAGACGGCGAAGTCCTCCGTGGTCTCGCCGAAGTTCCAGCCGGCCCGGAAGGCGGCGATGTTCGCCGCCGCGATGTCGGGTTTCCTGGCGAACTTCGACCGCAGGAACGCTTCCGTGCCCTCGGTGGGCCGGTGGTACATCCACGACAGCAGGCCCAGCGCGAACATGTTCTTGCTGCGCTCGGCTTCCTTGCGGGTCAGGTCGAAGTCCTTGAGTGCCTCCACGGTCAGTGTGGTCAGCGGCACGGGGTGGACGTGGTAGCCCTCCAGTGAGCCGTCCTGAAGCGGGCTGGTGTCGTAGCCGACCTTCTGCAGCGCGCGTTTGGTGAACTCGTCGGTGTTGACGATGATCTCCGCGCCGCGTGGCAGGTCGGCGACGTTCGCCTTGAGTGCGGCCGGGTTCATCGCGACCAGGACGTTCGGGGCGTCGCCGGGGGTGAGGATGTCGTGGTCGGCGAAGTGCAGCTGGAAGGAGGAGACGCCCGGAAGGGTGCCCGCGGGAGCGCGGATCTCGGCGGGGAAGTTCGGCAGTGTGGACAGGTCGTTGCCGAAGGACGCCGTCTCGGAGGTGA
>NZ_JBHUDX010000155.1:30411-36799 GCF_042678285.1 Streptomyces caeni | reverse complement strand
AGATCCTCCGGCGCTGCGAGGAAGTCATGCGTGAGGTGTGCGCGGACTTCAACACTGAACGTGAACTGCGGGCCGCCGTTGAGCGCGACGAACCTGTGGCCGTTGGCCGTGAAGTCGACGGCGATGACGGAGCCGGCGGGGCCGGGGCCGGCCTCGGTGTAGCGGCCGATCCTCCCGATGCCGGAGCCCTTGAAGATCGAGACGTAGTAGTGGGCGGCCTCCTCGGCCTGGCCGTCGAACCAGAGACAGGTGGTGAATCCTTCGGTGGCCATGAGTACCTCCTCGAGTGCGGGAACGCGGTCACCTGTATCGATCGGTGCTCGCGCCGGAACTCATCGGCCGGGCCGTGAAGTCATCCGGATGGGGTCCGGCGACCGCGGCATAGCATCCGGGCATGACGTCTTCGTCCGCCGAGAGCATCCGGCCCTTCCGTCTCGCGATTCCCCAGAGCGACCTCGACGACCTGCACGACCGCCTCGACCGCACCCGCTGGCCCGACCAGTTGCCAGGCGTGGGATGGGCGTACGGGGTACCGCTCGGCTATCTGCGCGAACTCGTCCGGTACTGGCGCCACGACTACGACTGGCGGGCCGCCGAGGCGCGGCTGAACGAGTGGCCGCAGTTCACGACGGAGATCGACGGGGCGCGCGTCCACTTCGCGCACATCCGCTCCCCCGAGCCGGACGCCACCCCCCTGGTCATCACCCACGGCTGGCCCGGTTCGATCGTCGAGTTCCTCGACGTCGTCGGACCGCTCGCCGACCCGGCGGCCCACGGCGGCGATCCCGCCGACGCGTTCCATGTCGTGGTGCCGAGCATCCCCGGATTCGGGCCCTCCGGGCCAACCCACGACACGGGCTGGGAAGCGGGCCGCGTCGCCGACGCGTGGGCCGGCCTGATGGACCGGCTCGGCTACCGGCGCTTCGGCGCGCAGGGCGGCGACTGGGGCGCGGTCATCTCCCGCGAACTGGGCCGGGCCCACCCCGACCGGGTGATCGGCGTCCACCTCAATCTGTTGCCGGGCGCGCAGCAGACCACCGAACCGACCCCCGGGGAACTGGCCGCACTGAGCCCGCGGGAGCGGGAGCAGACCCTCACCTCGTGGCACCGCTGGGACGCGTGGCAGCGCGAGGGGGCGGGCTACGCGATCCTGCACTCGACCCGGCCGCAGACGCTCGCCTACGCGCTCACGGACTCTCCGGTCGGCCAACTGGCCTGGATCGTGGAGAAGTTCAGGGAATGGACGGACTCCGCCGAGTTGCCCGAGGAGGCCGTCGACCGGGACCGGCTGCTCACCAACGTGATGCTGTACTGGCTGACCGGGACCGCCGGTTCGGCCGCCCGGATCTACTACGAGCGGGCGCATGCCTCGGGCCGGGCCGCCGCGCCGGCCGAGCCCTCGACCGCGCCGACCGCTCTCGCCGTCTTCCCGGCCGAACTGCAGGTGCCGCTGCGGCACAGGGCGGAGCGTACCGAGAACCTCGTCCGCTGGACGGAGTTCGACCGTGGCGGGCACTTCGCCGCGATGGAGGAGCCCGACCTGCTGGTCGACGACGTGCGGGCCTTCTTCCGGCAGCTGCGCGAGAAGGGCTGAGCCGGGGCTCTGCCCAGAGCGAATCCGCCGCGGGCAGAGAACCCGCGGCCGGGGGCCGCCCGGGGGCGACAGTGGAGTCACCGGCATCCGTTGCCACGACGAGGGGACCCGATGACTCCACTGCCTCCACCCAGCACGCTCCCGCCCCGCGCGGAGGAGGGCGACACCCCACCCAGCCGCTTCGACGACCATCTCGCCGCACAGCTGCTCGCCCAGCGGATCGTGTTCCTGGGCACCCAGGTCGACGAGGTGTCGGCCAACCGTGTGTGCGCGCAACTGCTCCTGCTGTCGGCCGAGGACCCGCGCGGCGACATCAGCCTGTACATCAACAGCCCGGGCGGATCCGTCACCGCGGGGCTCGCCATCTACGACACGATGCGGCTCGTCCCGAACGACGTGTCGACCCTGGTGATGGGGTTCGCCGCCAGCATGGGCCAGTTCCTGCTCACCGTGGGCACGCGCGGCAAGCGGTTCGCGCTGCCGAACGCGCGGATCATGATGCACCAGCCGTCGGCGGGCATCGGAGGCACCACCGCCGACATCGAGATCCAGGCGGAGAACCTGGAGTTCACCAAGAGGGCCATCGAGCGGATCACCGCCGAGCACACCGGGCAGAGCCTGGAGACGATCTCGCGGGACGGCGACCGGGACCGCTGGTTCACGGCCGAGCAGGCCCGGGAGTACGGGATGGTGGACCGGGTCGTGGAGTCGCTCACCGACGTCCGCCCGGCCGCCTCGCGCCGACGGATGGGGTTGTGACATGGGGTCGTACACCGTTCCGTACGTCGTCGAGCGGACCGCGCAGGGCGAGCGCTCCTACGACGTCTTCAGCCGACTGCTCTCGGAGCGGATCGTCTTCCTGGGCACCGAGATCGACGACGGCGTCGCCAACGTCGTCATCGCACAACTCCTGCATCTGGAGTCGGCGAACCCGGACCACGAGATCTCGATCTACATCAACTCGCCCGGCGGTTCGTTCACTTCCCTCATGGCG
This sequence comes from Streptomyces caeni, assembly GCF_042678285.1. Taxonomy (NCBI): domain Bacteria; kingdom Bacillati; phylum Actinomycetota; class Actinomycetes; order Kitasatosporales; family Streptomycetaceae; genus Streptomyces; species Streptomyces caeni. The sequence continues at coordinate 34,211 of NZ_JBHUDX010000155.1, read as the reverse complement.
ATCTACGACACGATGACGTTCGTCCAGGCGCCGATCTCGACCTTCTGCGTCGGGCAGGCCGCCTCGACGGCGGCCGTGCTGCTGGCCGGCGGAGACCCCGGGAGGCGGTTCGTGCTCCAGCACGCCCGGGTGCTGCTCGGTCAGCCGGCCGCCGGCGGGCGCCAGGGCACCGTCTCCGACCTCAGCCTCCAGGCCAAGGAAATGGTCCGCATCCGCGCCCAGGTGGAGGAGGTCCTCTCCCGCCACACCCGGCACGACGTGGCGACCCTGCGGACCGACATGGACCGGGACAAGGTGTTCACCGCCGAGGAGGCCGTCGCGTACGGGCTCGCCGACGAGGTGCTGAGCCGGCGGCTCGCGTTCGTCTGACTCCGGCGCGCCGTGGCCCGGACGTCCGCGAGCCGGTCAGGCCGCGAGGCACAGGCCGTCGTACCGCGCCGTCGGCGACGTGCGGCCGCGGCCCGTCCCGGTACGGGCGTGCCGGGTGAGCTCGGCCTGGGCGAGCGAGAGCAGATCGCCCAGGCCGAGGCCGAGGGCCTGTGCGGCGGCCGCGAGGACCTCGGAGGACGCCTCCTTGCGGCCGCGCTCCAGCTCCGACAGGTACGGCATCGAGATCCGGGCCGCCTCGGAGACGTCCTTCAAGGTGCGTTCCTGGGCGAGCCGTTCGCGCCGCAGCACATCACCGACGAGGTCGCGCCACAGGGGCTCCCGGGGCGCGGTGGGCTGTGGCGCGGACCCCGGCTGGCGCGGGTCGCGGCCCGGCCCCGCGGTGCGGGGCGGCGCGGACTGCGGACGCAGGGGGATGACGCGGGCTTCGTTCGGCGCATGGTTGCTCACCCCTCCAGCCTAGGGACCGGGAGCGCCACCGGAAGGGACCGGCGTTCTGCCCTGGGTGAAGCAAGACGTCCGCGGGAGCGTTGCCCGCCGGCCCGGCCCGCCACTGCCGCCCTCCGTCAAGTGACCGGCGCCACGCGGTTGTCCGGCGAACACCCACATGAGAATCCGGCTCCGGGGTATCCGCGGACTCGGGATGCCCCAACGACGCCCGACAGACCGGAGAGTGAGTCGCGGGGGAGAGGTGGTGGACACCGCCATGAGCCGGTCGACGGTCACCGACGAAACCGCCCGGAGCACGATTGGTGAGCAGCCCCCGCCGACCGTCACGGACCCGCGGACCGTCGCTCCCCGTGACGCCGCGAGCTGTCCCACCTGGACGCCGCGCTGACCGGGGACGAACAGGAGGGCGAGGCGGTCCCCGCCCGCTTCATCGGCGAGGAGGACGACGGCATACGGCTCGTCGAGGACCTCCACACCCTGGCCCCGCTGACGGCCGAGCCGAGCGAACGACCGGACGATCCCATCTGCGGTTCGTGGAGGAGGCCACGCGGGCCGGCATCGGCGCCCGCCGGGCTGTTCGCAGATGCTTGTCTCCCGCCTCGTCGAGCGCATCATCGAGCAGTTGCGCACCGGCATGCCGGACGATGTGAAACGGGTCAACGCCCCAGGCGCACCACGGCGGTGACACGTTTGCCGACCGGCACGCGCTCGACCGACACCCGGGCCGCCAGGCCGTGGACGATCTCCAGGCCGTGCCCGCCGACGCGCCGGGGGTCCCGGGGAAGGCGCCGGGGCAGCGTGGCGCTGCTGTCGTAGACGGTGACCGTCACAAAGGTGTCGGTGCCCTCCAGTTCCAGGACGCACGGGCCGTGGCTGTGCCGCTGCGCGTTGGTCACCAGTTCACTGACGACCAGGAGCACATCGCCGGCGGCCCGTTCGTCCACGGCGGCACACCGCTCGGACCGGAGCTGCTGGACGAACATCTCGCCGAAGGCCCTGGCCTCGGCGACGGCCCCCGGTCGCCCGGTGTAATGCTCCGCCCGCCGCAGCGGCTGGGCAGGCGTGTCGAGATCGGTCGGTATCACTGCTCCGTCCAGGTGCTCCTTCAGGCGGGCTCTCCCGCACACCGCGGCTCGTCCGGCGCGGCATCCCCTCCCTAGGGGGTGTTTCGGAAGTCCCGCACAGCACCCACGGCGCCCGGCACGCTCCCCCAAGCTCTTCGAGCAGGGGGCACCCCCACTCGCCGCACCGGCCGAAACCCCAAGTACGTCCAGTACGAGGGCCTTCGTCCGGCACACCGAGAGCACGCACCGGACACCGCGGGCACCGCACAGGACTTCCGAAACACCCCCTAGGGGTGCCGCACCAGTGCTCGTACCCAGCGATGCGTTCCCCAGTCCCCGGCGGACGGGCGCCACGGGCCGAACCGAGCCGTGGCGGGCGGCTCCGGGGGCGCGGAGGGAGCGGAGGCCGGCGGCGACCCGGACGCCGACGCCCCGGACGCGCTGGTGGGCGCGGAGGACGGCTCCCCCGAGGACGGCGGGCCCGACGCGGGCGAGGACGGCGGGGTGGGCCGGGGCGACGGCGTCGTGGCGGGTGACGACGGCGGGGCGGGCGGGGACGGTGACGACGCCGGCGGGTGGGAAGGCGCGGGAGACGGCGAGGAGGGGGAGGCGGAAGGGGAGGCCGTGTGCGGTGCGGGCGTCGACACGCTCACCGACGGGACCGGTCGCGCCGGCGGACGCGTCGTCCGGTCGTGGCGGCCCGTGTGGTCACCACGGCGGCGGTCGAACCATGCGTCGTGATCGGCGTCGAACAGCACGAACGTGGTGATGACCGTGGAGGACGGCGACACCACCACGACGTTCTGCGGCCGGAACCCGGGCCAGCGGTCGCCCGTCTGCCTCGGCGTGGACTTCTGCGCGACCGGCGGCGTGAGCGGGTTGCCGCAGGCGCACCGCACCCGGGGCACACCGTGGGCGTCGACGAGGACCGCCGTGCCGGCCTGCAGGATCGCCTGGTAGGTGGTGGCCGCGCCGTTGCGGTAGCCGTGGTTGGTCACCCGGGTGTCCATGCGCAGCCGCACCGGTGTGAGCGACCGCAGGTAGGCCGGCACACCGGACGCCCGGACACCCGCCGCCGACGCGAACGCCTCGTTCTTCGCCGGGTCCGCCTGCAGCGTCCGGATCTGCTTCTCCGTGTCACAGCTCGCGGTGTTGCGGGTGCCGCCGTACAGGCCGGGTGCGGAACCGTCGACGGCGCGCGTCACGTTGACGGGCTCCGTCGGGGCCGCCGGGGTGGGGGTGCGGGGGGCCGCGGAGCTCTGGACCGCCGAGGACTCGGTGAACGGGTCCGGGCCCGGCGCGTCGGCTGCCTGGAGGAAGACCTCGCCGCCGGCGGGGCGACCGCCACCGCCGCCGGGCCGGGTCAGCACGAGGCCGAGCACCACGGCTGCCACGGCCAGCGCGGACATCACTGCCACCCGAGGCACGGACCTCCACCAAGGACGGCGCGGGCCCCCGCCGGCGTCACCGGGACCGGACGGACCACCGGGACCGGACGGACCACCGGGACCGGACGGACCACCGCCTCCGCCGCCGGCGGGCCCGGACGGCGGGCGGATGTCCGGCTGTGTGGGAGCCTGCTCGGAGGGGTTTGACAGTGGGCCCGCCGGGGGGCCTGCGGGGCGGTCGGAGGACGGCGGTTCGGCACTCACGAGCTCTTCCTCCGGCATGGCGACACGTGGCGCTTCGGGGTGTGCACCGCTTCACTGCGCGATGGACTCATTGTGTGTACGAGCCCTGGACGCCCCGCAAACGGAAGCGGCCCTCGCCCGGGCGAGCGGCGGGGCACCGCACGGGCTTCGGGCCGACGCGGCCGGCCCACCCGGCAGGCGGAGCGCGGGAGGGCCGCTTAGCGTGGCAGCGTGAGCGCCCCGCCCTCGTCCGACCGGGCCGTCGCCC
>NZ_JBHUDX010000155.1:21059-30390 GCF_042678285.1 Streptomyces caeni | reverse complement strand
GCCGCCCCGCACGGCTGGATCCAAGCCGCCGTGACGGTACTGGCCGGGCTGATCGCGATGGGCGTTCTCGCCGCGCTCGGGCTGTGGGCGGCGGGCGGGACGGGTATCCCCGACAACGGGTTCCCCCGGGTGACGGTGGCCGTGGTCGTGCTCGCGGTCGGCGGCACGGTGAGGCTGGCCGGCGACGCCGGCGCGCTCGCCGGAACCCGCGCGGAACTGACGGTGATGCCGCTGTCGGTGACGCTGGCCGGGGCGCTGGTGATCGCCGCCGGGTTCCTGCGCCCGCTGCGGCACCGGGCCGTCGCCGGCGCGCCCGAACTGGCGGGCTGGGCGGCGCGGATCGCCGTGCTGTGGCTGGTGGCGCTGACCGGTCTGGCGCTCGCGGCCCGCCAGACCTTCCCGGCCCCGCTCGGCGGGACGATCGGCGACATCGGCGACCTGTTCGGCATCTCCCCGAAGGTCGGCTACACCACCGACCTGCCGCTGACCGTGCTGTTCGGTCTCCTGTGGCTGGCGGGCGTGCTGCTCCTCGCCCTGCTGGTGTCCCGCGGCGCCCCGCTCCCGGCCCGTCTGCTGCGTTTCCAGGAGTCGGTGCGGCCCGCCGCGTACGCCATGGTGGCCCTGCTGCTCGCGTGCGTCGCCGTGGGCGTCGTCATCGCGCTGGTGGTGGCGGCCACGCGCGGGCATCCCGCCCGGACCTTCGCGGTGATCCTGCTGGGGCTGCCCAACGTGGTGTGGCCGGCGCTCACCATCGGTATGGGCGCGACCTGGCACGGGCGGGTGGACGGACCGTTCGGGCTGCCCATGCCGCGGCTGCTCGACCAGGTACTGCGCACCCCGGACGTCTCGACGCTCAACCTGGGCACCCTCGCCGAGCAGGACGGCCGGGCCTGGTGGCTGGTGGTCGTCGCCGCCGCGCTGCTGCTCGCCGCCGCGTTCGTGATGGCGGTCCGCTCTCCGGCACGGATGCGGCCGTGGCGGCACGCCGTGGACATGGCGGTCGCGCTGGTGCTGACGGTGCTCATGATCTGTGCGGTCAGCCGGGTGTCGGCGCACTACGGTCTGTCGCTCATCGGCATCGGCGACCTGGGCGGCGGGCTGTCCGGTGTGCTGTTCCTGAAGCCGCAGTTGTGGACGGTACTCGGGACGGCCGCCCTGTGGGGACTCGTCACGGGTTTCGCGGGCGGGCTGCTGGCCAAGGGCGTACGGCGACGGGGCGAGGTCCCCTGCTGATCGTTCGGGCCTCACGCCTTGGGTGTGGCACGTTCGAGGATGGCTGCGGTGTCCACACCGGACGGGAGGGTGCCGAGCACCGTGCCCCAGTCCCGGTCGAGACGCGAGGCGGTGAAGGCGTCGGCCACGGCCGGGTGGCCATAGCGGATGAGCAGGGACGCCTGGAGCGCCAGTGCGAGGTCGCCGACGACGGCCCGGGCGCGGAACTCCAGCTGCCGTGTGTCCGCGAACCGGTTCTTCAGACGGTCGACGAACGCGTCGTATCGTGCGTCGGCGCCCGCCGCGCCGTCGAGTTCCTCGAAGAGCGCGGTGAGGGTCTCGGGCTGCTTGGCGACGGCACGCAGGGCGTCCAGGGCCGCGACGTTGCCGCTGCCCTCCCAGATCGAGGCCAGCGGAGACTCGCGGAACAGACGGGGCATGCGGGAGTCCTCGACATAGCCGTTGCCGCCCAGGCATTCGAGGGCTTCGGCGGCGTGGACCGGCCCGCGCTTGCACACGTAGTACTTGGACACCGCCAGGCCGATGCGGCGCAGCCGGGCAGCGCACTCGTCGCCGGCCTCCTTGGCGTCGGTGAGGGAGGCGAGCCAGAGGGCGGCGGCGGTGGATGCCTCGGCCTCGACGGCGAGGTCGGCCACGACGTTGCGCATCAGGGGCTGGTCGATGAGCGTCTTGCCGAAGGCGGCCCGGTGCGTGACGTGGTGCGTCGCCAGGTGGACGCCGTGCCGCATCAGGGTGGCGGTGCTCAGGGTGCAGTCCAGCCGGGTGCTGTTGACCATCTCGATGATGGTGGGCACGCCGCGGCCTTCCTCACCGAGCCGCCAGCCGGTGGCGTTCTCGTACTCGATCTCGCTGCTGGCGTTGGAACGGTTGCCGAGCTTGTCCTTCAGCCGCTGCAGACGGATCGGGTTGAGGCTGCCGTCGGGCAGGACCCGGGGCAGGACGAAGCAGGTCAGCCCACCGGGTGCGACCGCGAGGGTGAGCAGGATGTCCGACATCGGGGCCGAGGTGAACCACTTGTGGCCCACGATCCGGTAACTGCCGTCGGGCTGGGGCGTGGCGGTCGTGGTGTTGGCGCGGACGTCGGAGCCCCCCTGCTTTTCGGTCATGGACATGCCCGCGATCAGGCCGCGCTTGGTGGTGGGCACCCGCAGCCCGGGGTCATAGGCATCGGCCGCCAGCAGCGGCTCGTAGACCGCCGCCAGGCCGGCATCGGCACGCAGCGCGGGGATCGCGGAGTAGGTCATGGAGATCGGGCAGCCGTGTCCGGCATCGACGATCTGCCAGACGCTGAACTTCGCCGCTCGGATCAGGTGGGCGTTCTCACGGGGATCGGACCAGGCCGCGCCGTGGAGGCCGAACCCGACCGCGGTGCGCATCAACTCGTGGTAGGCCGGGTCGTAGGAGACCTCGTCGACGCGGTGACCGTAGCGGTCGTGCGTACGCAGCACCGGCTCGTGCTCCTCGGCCAGGTCCCCCAGCTCCAAGGCGTGGGCGCTGCCGGCGGCACGGCCCACCGTGTCCAGCTCCGCCAGCGCCTCCTCCGCGCCCGCACGGGTCAGGGCCTCGCGGATGACCGGATGGTCCGCGGCGTTGTAGTCCACCAGTGGCGGCGCCTGGTTGAAGACCTCGTGAGTGTGCATCACATTCCCTTCGATGCGTCGGCTGCGGGCTGTGCCCGGGGCACGGCCGTGCCGGCCATGCAGATGGCGCTGAGCTCGTTGCGGTAGTCCTCGTACGCCCAGCGCAGTTCGTCGGCCGGCCACCGCTCGGGAGCCAGTTCCTCGGGCAGTGCCGGGTCCGTGCACAGGTGCCGGACCGCCGCGGCCGCCGCTGTCAGCCGGTCCACGGGGCGCGCCTTCGACGGCCCGTCGTCGCGCAGAGCGTCAAGAAGCACCCGGGCGTCCGCCGCCCATTGGTCGAGGTCCCACAGCTCACGGGACAGCCGTCGGTCGTTGTCCGGCACGGTCCTGAAGGTGCGCGCCTCGGAGAGCGCCGTCGCCGACTCGGTCCCCGCGCCCTCGTGCGGGGAGGGTGTCAGAAGCTGTTCGATGTTGTCGGGGCGCATCCAGACGCCCTCACGGAGCTCGGCGAACCGGTGTCGCCGCATGAGGGACCGGAGCGAGGTCCGCCGGGCGAGGCTGCGGCCCCGGTCGACGACCACGGCCATGCGCCACATCCCGTCGTAGGGGCGGCGGCGTGGATGGATGAGGGACTCGGTGGCCGCCTGTCGTTCGAGATGCCGGGCCGGGAGCGCGTACATCGAGTCTGCCGGCACCAGGTCACCGGAGGCGACCATGCGGGAGAGGGCGACGCGCATGGTCGGTGCGGAGATCTCGAACATCTCTCCCAGGCAGGTCAGGTCGCGCGCGGAGAGCCTCGGCGGGCGCGCGCCGAGCAGCAGGCTCAGCGCCACCGACCGGGCGCTCAACGGCGCCATCAGATCGGCCGGCTCGGCCACCGTCACCACTCCTCACCGTCGGGCCGGAGCACTGTTACATATTTCCATCAAGCGATTCAAGGGTGTAACGCCAGCGAATGGGGCGAGCGGCGAGCGCCCGGACCGAGCCGAGCGGCGAAAAGACCGGGCCGGGACCCGGCCTCAGCAGCGGAACACGGGACGCGCCCACTTTGGCGGTCCGGGCACCTCCGGCGCCGCCACCTGCGTCGCGGGACGGCCCGAGCGGCTCACGCCCGTCGCCGCCGCACGCAGGGCCGACACGAACGCGAGACACGAGCCGTAGCGGTCGTCCGGGTCCTTGGCCAGCGCCTTCGCGAAGACCCGGTCCACGGAGGCGTCGAGGTCGGGGCGCTGCCCGGTCAGCGGCGGCGGCTCGTCGTACTGGTGGGCCCACAGCAGCGCCATGTCGTCCTCGCGCCGGAAAGGCGGTCTCCCGGCCAGGGCCTCGTAGACCACGCAGCCGAGGCCGTAGACGTCGCAGCGCCCGTCGACGGGTTTGCCGGAGATCTGCTCGGGCGCCACGTAGTCCAGCGTGCCGACGATCTGGCCGGCCGTGGTGAACCCGGACAGCGACAGCGACTTCTTGGTCAGGCCGAAGTCCGTGAGGTAGACGTGCTCGGGGTGGTCGCTGTCCGTGCCCTGGGCCACGAGGATGTTGCCGGGCTTCACGTCGCGGTGCACGAGGCCGTGGTCGTGCGCCGCGTCCAGCGCCGACGCCACCTGGGCGGCGATCCTCAGGACGGTCGCCAGGGGCAGGGGGCCCTCGCGGTCGAGGAGATGGCGCAGGTCGCGTCCCGCGACGTACCGCATGGCGATGTAGAGCACACCGTCCGTCTCACCTGCCTCGTACACCGGCACGATGTGCGGGTGGTCGATGGCCGCGGCGACCCGGGACTCGTGGGTGAAGCGGCGGCGGAAGGTGTCGTTGCGGGTGAGTTCGGGTGCGAGCAGCTTGAGGGCGACGGTCCGGCCCAGGCGCAGGTCGCGGGCGCGGTACACGACCGCCATCCCGCCGCGGCCGACCTCCTCCTCGATCCGGTAGCCGGCGATCCGCCGGCCGGCCGGTTCCGGAGCGGTACCGGGGAACGGGCCGCTGTCGCGGGCCATCAGCGGCCGTCCGGGGTGCGCGGGACGAGAGGGGTCGGTTGCCGGCCCTCGTTCTCCGCCCCGGCCGACAGCTGCCCCGTGGCGGCGTACGTGGTCAGGCGCGCCCCCTCGCAGTAGGCCCACCGCTCGTGCTCGGCGTCGTACACCCACAGGGACTCCCCGTCGACGACGACCCCGGTCCTGAGGCCGCGCGTGCGCTCGCCGAAGGATTCTGCGTCCAGCCGCCCGGCCGCCAGCTCCTCGGCCGCCGCACGGTAGCGGGCGAGCGCCTCCTCGGCACGGGCGAGCAGCGGGCGCGGGTCGGCGGCGCCGGCGGGCGGGGCGCCCGCGCGGGGCGGTGCCTGCGGCACGGCGACCAGGAGCCGGCCGTCGACCCACGCGGACCACCCGTTGGCGCACACGATGCGGCCCCAGTCGCCGCGCCGGCCGACGAGCTGGACCGGGAGCAGGGGGTCGAGCGGCGTCGCGGGCCGCGACGGGTCGGGGGTCTGGAAGGCGGGCAGGCCCTCCCGGGGGACGACGTGGGTCGGGTGGAAGCCGCGGGTGGTCATGGCCGCTACTTCCGCATGACCGCGGGCTCGTGCCGGCGCAGGAGGAGTACGACGGCGCCCGCGCAGGCCACCGAGAGCACGACGAGCATGCCCATGTTGAGCAGCCAGGTCCCCGGACGGTGCCGGAAGAGGGGATCCGTCTTGTCGGGCGAGAGCCGCACGAGGCCGATGGTGTCCGCCATCGCGCCGAGAGCCCACCGCGAGGGCACGAGCCACGACAGCTGGTTCAGCACCGCCACCCCGTCGAGCGTCAGCAGGGCGCCGCAGAAGACCACTTGGATGATGGCCAGGAGCACCAGCAGCGGCATGGTGACCTCCTCCTTGCGCACCAGGGCGGAGACGACCAGGCCGAGCATCATCGCGGTGAACGCCAGCAGGGCCACCGCCAGGGTGATCTCCACCAGGGGCGGCATCAGCACGCCCTTGCCGCCGGGCGCGTCGAGGTCCACGCCGAGCAGCGCCACCAGGGTCAGCACGACGGCCTGCAGCACGGTGACGGTGCCCAGCACCACGATCTTGGACACGAGATACGCCGACCGGGACAGTCCGACGGCCCGCTCCCGCTGGTAGATCACGCGCTCCTTGACCAGTTCGCGCACCGCGTTGGCCGCGCCGGTCAGCACCGCGCCCACGCACAGGATGAGCAGCGCGTTCAGTGCCGTCTCCTGGGTGAACCGGCCCTTGGCCAGGGCACGGGCCATGGCCCCCATCACGAAGGGCAGGGCGACCATGATGACGAGGAAGGTGCGGTCCGCGCCGAGGACGGCCGCGTACCGGCGTACGAGCGTGGCGAGTTGGGCGCCCCAGCTCTGCGGCGTCGGCGGCGGAACGACCACGGCCGCGCCGGCGGGGCCCGGCAGACGCGGTTGTGCGGACGATTTGTCGATGTACTGATGGTGGAAGGGGGACTCGCGGTACTCCCCCGCCCAGTCCCGGTCCTGGTCACGCTCGAACGCCTCGAACGCCTCCGGCCACTGCTCGAAGCCGAAGAACGGCAGCGTGTCGCCGGGCGGCCCGTAGTAGGCGACCCTGCCGCCCGGGGCGAGCACCAGGAGCCGGTCGCACACGTCGAGGCTGAGCACGCTGTGGGTGACGACCACGACGGTGCGGCCGTCGTCGGCGAGGCCGCGCAGCATGTGCATCACGGAGCGGTCCATGCCGGGGTCGAGTCCGGAGGTCGGCTCGTCGAGGAAGAGCAGGGACGGCTTGGTGAGCAGCTCCAGCGCCACGCTGACGCGTTTGCGCTGTCCTCCGGAGAGGCTGTGGATGGGCTGCCCGGCCGGCTGCCGAAGGCCCAGCTCGCCGATCACCTCGTCGACCCGGCCCCGGCGCTCCTCCCCGGCGGTGTCCTGCGGAAAGCGCAGCTCGGCGGCATAGGTGAGGGCGCGGCGCACGGTGAGCTGGGCGTGCAGGATGTCGTCCTGCGGGACGAGCCCGATGCGCTGGCGCAGCTCGGCGTAGTCGCGGTACAGGTCGCGCCCGTCGTACAAAACGGTGCCGTGGTCGGCGGGGCGCTGGCCGGTGAGGGCGTTGAGCAGGGTGAACTTGCCCGAGCCGCTGGGACCGACCACGGCGAGCAGACACTTCTCACCGACGGGAAACGACACCCGGTCGAGCAGAATCCTGCGGCCGCGGTCGACCCGCACCGTCAGGTCCTGGACGTCGAGCGAGACCTCGCCGGTGTCGACGTACTCCTGCAGTTGGTCGCCGACCAGGCAGAACGCGGAGTGCCCGATGCCGACGACGTCACCGGGTGCGACCGGGGCACGGGCGACGGGCCGGCCGTTGAGGTAGGTGCCGTTGTGGCTGCCCAGGTCGGCGATCTCATACGTGCCGTCCGGGTGCGCCCGCAGTTCCGCGTGCCGCCGGGAGACGACGAGGTCGTCGACGACCATGTCGTTGTCGGCGCCGCGGCCGATGCGGACGGTGCGCGACGGCAGCGGGCGCACGGTCGTCGGCTGCCGGAAGGTGCCCGTCGCCGCCGACAGGGAGACGTGCGAGGGGCGCTCCGCCGTACGGTCCACGAGGACGGCACGGGGGCCGTCGGAGGGGTTGGCGAAGCGGATCACGCTGCCGGGTCCGACGGACCACTCGTGGACCCGCCGGCCGGCCGCATAGGTGCCGTTGGTGCTGTTCTCGTCCTCGACGAGCCAGTGGCCGGCCTCCGTGCGCAGGACGGCGTGGTGCCAGGAGACCCGGACGTCGTCCAGGACGATGTCGCTCGACGGGTCGCGTCCCACGTGGTAGTCACGGCCCGGGCTCATCACCGTGGAGCCCGTCTCTGTCTCCAGCACGAGGACGGGCGCGGTCGGGTCGGCCGGCCGCTCAGCCATGCACCGAATTCTAGCTATTCGTCCATCTCCGCGCCTGATCGTCGGCGGCTGCGGCGTCCGCCGGGGGTCAGGCGGCCGGGGTGGAGAGCGCGTGCACGAACCGCTGCATCCGCAGCGCGTCCACGGACTCGGCGAGCAGTTCGTACTCCGTGGTGTCGTCGCTGACCGCGATGCGCACCAGCCGTCCGGCGGCCAACTCGTCGGCGACCCTCTCCTGTTGCCCGGTGTCGCCGCACCAGGCGCGCAGGACCGCCGGCACGTCGGGAACCGTGTCGGCGACGGGGGCGATGGAGTTCGGCGGGAAGAGCGGGTTGTCCGGGTCGGGGTCGAGCCGTTCGGCGATCCAGGAGGCGCGGTCGCGCATCCACCACAGGGCGAGGGCCAGGGTGGGCGCGCGATAGGTGCCCAGGGGGACGCCTATGCGTCGACCGCCGCACATGCCGTACGCCGTCACATGACACAGGAACTCGTCGTGCACGATCGCTCCCCCACTGCGGTGCTCGGAGCCGGGTCGGCCCGTGGTGCCTTGCGCTCGCTCGCTGTGCACGCGGGCGACCGCACGCCGTGGCGCGGTGGCGCTCTGCCGGTCGTGGCCGAATCACCCTGTCACTCGAGTATCGCCACTCCTGACACTCTGTCACCATGCCATTTCGGCCAGTCTCCTGACATATTCACGGCCGTCGATGGCCGAAACGAGCCGTGCCGCCACGCTCCGTGTCCACGCCTCCCTTACCCGGGAGGTAATCGACACCTCCGGCGTGTCCGGGCAAGGTGGCCCTACTGGCTCCCCCACGGGCACCGCGCCCGGGGATCCGGCCCCTGACCGGCACTCGCGACCTCGATGGAGGCTGATCCACCATGTCCGCAGACACCAACCGTTATGAGTCCGCCGTCGCCCGCTACTTCGAGGCATGGAACGCGGGCGACCCCGAAGCTCTGGCCAAGGCCGTCGCCGCCGCCTGGACCGCGGACGGGCGCTACACCGACCCGCTGGCCGAGGCTCGCGGACACGAGGGGATCGCGGCGGTGATCGCCGGAGCCCACGAGCAGTTCCCGGGATTCTCCTTCCGCCTCACGGGCGCGGTCGACGGGCACCACGACATCGCGCGCTTCGGCTGGGAACTGGTGAACGAGGCGGACGGCTCGGCCCCCGTCGCCGGCTTCGACGTGATCACCCTGGACGAGGACGGACGCATCCGCAGCGTCCACGGCTTCCTGGACCGCGTTCCGGCGGGCGCGGCCTAGGGGGTGTTTCGAAAGTCCCGCACAGCACCCGCGGCGCCCGGCACACTCCCCCAGGCTCTTCGAGCAGGGGGCACCCCCACTCGCCGCACCGGCCGAAACCCCGAGTACGTCCAGTACGAGGGCTTTCGTCCGGCACGCCGAGAGCACGCACCGGACACCGCGGGCACCGCACAGGACCTTCGAAACACCTCCTGGGGCGCCCCGGGGCGAGGCGGTCCCGGACTGCCGCACGGCGTCTCGCACAGGGCGTCCGCTCAACTTGTGACGACCGCCGCGCCCCGTGCGGGACCCCACGCGGCAGCTCAAGACGATCCCCCGGGGCGGCCGCCGGCGTCCGGTGCGCGACGAGGCCGTCCGGCGGGCCGGGCGGGAGACGGCGGGTGTGCTCCGGCACACGGGTACGC
>NZ_JBHUDX010000155.1:0-21047 GCF_042678285.1 Streptomyces caeni | reverse complement strand
GCGGCCGTCCGCCTCCGGGACGCCAGCGAGCGCCTTACGGCGTGACGACCGTGTCGATCCGCATCAGCTCGTCCGCCTCGAAGTCCAGGTTGCGGATCGTCGCCACACTGTCCTCCAGTTGCTGCGGGCTGCTCGCACCGACCAGCGCCGAGGTCACCCGGCCGCCGCGCAGCACCCAGGCCAGGGCCATCTGGGCCAGCGACTGGCCGCGGGAGCGGGCGATCTCGTGGAGCGCCCGCAGCCGCCGCACCAGGTCCTCGGTGACCGCGTCCGCACTGAGGAACGGGCTGTCACTCGCGGCCCGCGAGCCGTCGGGTATCCCGTCGAGGTAGCGGCCGGTCAACAGACCCTGTTCCAGCGGCGAGTAGGCGATGGAGCCGATCCGGAGCTCGTCCAGGGTGTCCAGCAGCCCGTCCTCGGGACGGCGGTCGAGCATCGAGTAGCGCGGCTGGTGGATCAGCAGCGGAGTGCCCAGCCCGGCGAGGATGCGGGCGGCCTCGCGGGTCTGCTGCGGCGAGTAGTTGGAGACGCCGACGTAGAGCGCCTTGCCCTGCTGGACCGCCGAGTGCAGGGCACCCATCGTCTCCTCGAGCGGAGTGGCGGGGTCGGGACGGTGCGAGTAGAAGATGTCGACGTGGTCCACGCCCATCCGCTGCAGGCTCCGGTCGAGCGAGGACAGCAGGTACTTGCGGGAGCCCCATTCGCCATAGGGTCCCGGCCACATGCGGTAGCCGGCCTTGGTGGAGACGATCAGCTCGTCGCGGTAGGGCGCGAAGTCCGCCTTCAGGGCGTCGCCGAGCGCGGACTCGGCGGCGCCGGGCGGCGGTCCGTAGTTGTTGGCCAGGTCGAAGTGCGTGACACCGAGGTCGAAGGCCCGGCGCAGGATCCGCCGCTGGGTCTCCACCGGGCGGTCGGGGCCGAAGTTGTGCCACAGACCGAGCGACAGCGCGGGGAGCTTCAGGCCGCTGTGCCCGGTACGGCGGTAGGGCATGGCCTCGTAGCGGGCGGGATCTGCCGTGTACAACATGCGCTCCATGAGGGGGGTTCCTGACGACGCGCTCCACTCTCGCCCGACCACCCGGCAGCGGTCCAACAAGGGAATCGGATCGGATTGAGCGTCTACGCTTCTCAATCATGGAACTGCGTCATCTTCAGCACTTCGTCGCGGTCGCCGAGGACCGGCACTTCACCAGGGCCGCGGAACGCCTGATGGTGTCGCAGTCGGGTCTGTCCGCCTCGGTCCGCGCCCTGGAACGGGAGCTTCAGGCCCCGCTGTTCGTCCGCACCACCCGCAGCGTCACGCTCACCGAGGCCGGGCGCGCCCTGCTGGTCGAGGCGGAGCGGATCCTGGCCCAGGTGCGCGCGGCCCGCGAGGCGGTGGCGGCCGTCCAGGGCGTGCTGCGCGGCACGCTCGCGCTGGGCACGGAGCAGTGCATCGCGGGGGTGGACGTCCCCAGGCTGCTCGCCGGGTTCCGCAGGCGGCATCCGGACGTGGAGATCCGGCTGCGGCAGACGGGATCGGGGGCGCTGGCCGACGAGGTCGCGGCGGGCCGTCTCGACCTGGCGTTCGCGGTGCGGACCCGGGCGGACAGCGACCCGCTGCGGTACGTCCCGCTGACGAGCGAGCCGATGACCGTGCTGTGCCACCCGTCGCACCCGCTCGCGGACGGCGGGGCCGTGACGCCCGGGGACCTGGGCGGGGAGGCGTTCGTCGACTTCCACCCCGACTGGGGGCCGCGCCGCACGACCGACGCGGTGTTCGCGCGGGCGGGGGTCCGGCGGACCGTGACGCTGGAGGTCAACGACGTGCACAGCCTGCTCGATCTGCTCCACGAGGGACTGGGTATCGCCGTCGTCCCGCGCCACTTCGGGCACAAGCGGGAGGCGTCGCCGCTCGTGTCGCTCCCCATCGAGGACGCCGCCGTGTACGAGACGGTCGCGGTGCTGCCGCCCCCGGAGGCCACCAGTCCGGCGGCCCGGGCGCTGATGGGGCTCCTCACGGTGGGCGCGGCACAGGGCTACGGAGCCGTCTGACCGGCGGTCGGCACGGCGATCGCCCGGCGCGGGCGGCCGTGATGGGCGATGGTGGACCCATGCATGCGAAGGACATCCTCATCGACGCGTTCAGCCGGATCCGGGAAGAAGTCCACGCCGCCGTCGACGGCCTGGAGCCGGACGACCTCAACGCCCGGCCCGGCGAGGACGCCAATTCCATCGCGTGGCTCGTGTGGCACCTCACCCGGGTGCAGGACGACCACGTCGCCGACGCCGCGGATCTCGGCCAGGTCTGGCTGTCCCAGGGCTGGGAGAAGCGTTTCGGGCTCGGTCTGCCCCTCGGGGACACGGGGTACGGCCACAGCGCGCAGAAGGTCGCCAAGGTGCGGGTGACGTCGGGTGACCTGCTCACCGGCTACTACGACGCCGTGCACGAGCAGACGCTCGGGTTCGTGCGCGGGCTGGCCGCCGAGGACTTCGAGCGGATCGTGGACGAGCGCTGGGATCCGCCGGTCAGCCTGGGCGTGCGGCTGGTCAGCGTCCTGTCCGACGATCTGCAGCACGTCGGACAGGCCGCCTATGTCCGGGGGCTGCTTCAGAGCGCGGCCTCGTAGCCGGGCAGGATCACATCCCGGATGAGGGCCGTCCGCTCGTCGAACGGGAGGAACGCGCTCTTCACGGCGTTCACCGTGACCGTGCGCAGGTCCCGGACGGTCCAGCCCGCCTCCTCGACCAGCAGCGACATCTCGCGGGTCATCGTCGTCCCGGACACCAGACGGTTGTCGGTGTTGAGGGTGACCCGGAAGCCCAGGTCCTTCAGCTCCGTGATCGGGTGCCCGGCGATCGAGGAGGCGGCACCGGTCTGGAGGTTGGAGGTCGGGCACATCTCCAGCGCGACACGGCGGTCGCGGACCCAGCTCGCGAGCCGGCCGAGCTTGCCGTCGGCGATGTCCTCGGTGATGCGCACCCCGTGGCCGATGCGCTGGGCGCCACAGACCTGAAGGGCCTGGTGGATGCTGGGCAGCCCGTGCGCCTCGCCCGCGTGGATGGTGAAGGGCACGCTCTCGCGGCGCAGGTACTCGAACGCGGGCAGGTGGTCGGCGGCCGGGAATCCGTCCTCGGCGCCCGCGATGTCGAAGCCGACGACGCCGGCGTCGCGGAAGGCCACCGCGAGGCCGGCGATCTCCCGGCTGCGGTCGAACATGCGCATCCCGCACAGCAGGGTGCCGACCCGGACCGGGGTGCCCGCGGCGGCGGCCTTGGCCATGCCCGCGGCGAGCCCCTCCTGCACGGTCTCGACAACCTCGGGCAGGGTGAGGCCGCCCTTCACCATCAGCTCGGGGGCGTAGCGCACCTCGCCGTAGACGACGCCGTCCTCGGCGAGGTCGAGGACGTACTCCTCGGCGGTGCGCAGCAGTCCCTCGCGGTTCTGCAGCACGGCGAGGGTGTGCTCGAAGGTGGCTATGTAGCGCACCAGATCACCGGAGTTGGCGGCCTCGCAGTACCAGTCCGCGAGCGCCCGGGGGTCGGTGGTGGGCAGGGCGTGGCCCGCCTGCCCGGCGAGTTCCACGAGGGTGGCGGGGCGCAGAGCGCCATCGAGGTGGTCGTGCAGCACGGCCTTCGGGAGGCGGCGGACGGTGTCGGCGGAGATGCTCGGGGCGGTCATGTGCGGTGGTTCCTCGGCAGATCGTTCTCGGAGGGTCATTCGGCGGGCTGGAGCAGGTCCCAGCGGTTTCCGTACAGGTCCCGGAAGACGGCGACCGTGCCGTACGGCTCGTGTCGCGGCCGCTCCAGGAAGGTCACTCCCGCCGCGGTCATCCGGGCGTGGTCGCGGGCGAAGTCGTCGGTGTGCAGGAAGAAGCCCACGCGCCCGCCGGTCTGGTCGCCGACCCGGCCGCGCTGCGCCTCGTCCTTGGCCCGGGCGAGCAGCAGCCCGCAGCCGGAGGCCACCGCACCGGGCTCGACGACGACCCACCGGGAGCCGTCCGGCCGCCGCTCGTCGGCCGTGAGCCGGAACCCCAGGGCGTTCGTGTAGAAGCGGATCGCCTCGTCGTAGTCGTCTACGACGAGGGTGACCAGGGCGATGCGTCTCATCGGGCCTTCCGGGGGAAGCGGCGTTATACGTAACACGCAGCGTACGGCATCCCGTCGGGGGACTCGGCGGGCGTCGCGTCCCGGCCGCCCCGCCCGCGGCAGGGGGACGGCCGTGGGGCGGTGCCGTGCGGTGGTGGGCGCCGCGGCCTTCCGGAACCGGAGGGCGTGGCGGTCGCTCAGCGCCCCTCTTCGCCCTGGGCGACCTCGATCTCGTGGTGGAAGCCGATGGCCCCGGCCGCCGAGGCGCCGGCGGAGACGGCGGCGCAGGCGACCAGGAGGGCGGCCGTCCACCGGGCCGCCCGGTGCTGGACACGCGGCGCCGCCAGCAGGGCGGCCACCCGCTGCGGCACCGGCCCCGTGGTCGCGGCGGGCGCGAAGGGCGGCCGCGATGAACGGCCGGGCCGGGCGGCGAGCGCGGCACGGCCGATCGCCAGGGCGGTCAGCCGGCGGTCCCCGACCACCGCGGCGGCGGTCTCGTCGGCCACGCGTTCGACCGCGAACCGGATGGCCGCGGCCACCGGCCGCAGCCCCGGATGGCAGTGCGCGGCCAGTTCGGCGACGGCGAGGAAGTAGTGGTGCCCGCCCGCGTTATGGGCCCGTTCGTGGGCGAAGAGCGCCTCACGCTCGTGTGGGCCGAGGGTGCGGAGCATCCCGGTGGTGACGACGATGCGGTGCGGACGGCCCGGCAGGGCGTACGCGTCCGGCCGCGGGGAGTCGATGACGCACAGGTCGCCCGCGGTCGCGCGGCGGTCCGCCTCGGCGGTGGCCGCGCGAAAGGCCCGCGCCTGGCGCACCACACTGCGGGCCACGGCCCACA
This sequence comes from Streptomyces caeni, assembly GCF_042678285.1. Lineage (NCBI taxonomy): Bacteria > Bacillati > Actinomycetota > Actinomycetes > Kitasatosporales > Streptomycetaceae > Streptomyces > Streptomyces caeni. The sequence continues at coordinate 16,141 of NZ_JBHUDX010000155.1, read as the reverse complement.
GACACACGGCGAGGGCGCCGGCCGAGAAGGCGACCGCGGGCACCACGACCACGTCCGACCCGGAGCGCAGCGGGCGTACCAGCTCTCCGAGCGCGGCGAAGGGGGGCAGCCGGAGCAGCCCGGTGAGGACGAAGGCACCCAGCGCGGTCAGCGAGCAGCACGCGAGCACGACCGCGCAGCAGGTCACCGCCCACAGCGCGGTCGCGGGGGCGAGCCGGTCGAGGGCACGGCGGGCGAGCGGCGGCGCCGCGAACGGAAGCGCGAGCGGAAGCAGGAGCAGAAGCAGGACGGTCATGGCCCACCGGATTCCAGCAGGTCCCGCAGAACGCGCTCGTCGTCCTCGCTGAGCTGGGCGACGAAGCGGGCCAGCACGGTGTGCCGGTCGCTGTCCCGGTCCAGTTCGGTGTGCATGCGGCGGGCGGTGAGTCCGTGGGCGTCCTGGACCGGGAAGTAGGCGTATCCGCGGCCCTGGCGCCTGCGGTCGACCACGCCCTTCTCGTGCAGCCGGGACAGGATCGTGGTGACCGTGGTGCGAGCGAGGCCGGTGCCGAGGCTCAGCTGCACCTGACCGGGCGTCTGGGGAGCTTCCGCGGCCCAGAGGGCGGCCATGACGCTGGCTTCCAGTTCGCCCGCCGGGCGACGCTCGTCCTTCGCTGCGGTCATGGAACCTTCCTCACCCCGCCGTCGTCTACATTGCTGTAGACCGTCTACGCTCATGTAGTCCTCGCGGGCCGGCCGCGCCGTCCCGCAGGTCCATTATGGAAGGGGTTCACGACCATGGGCGCAGCTGTGCGCACCGCGCCACCGCATGCGGTCGCCGTCCCGTCGGCGCCGTGCTGAAGCGGCAGGACACCGGCGACCTCGCCGGTACGACGGCACTGGGCGCCCTCGTTGCGTTCCTGCTGCTGGTGCTGACCGTGACGAGGCGCGGCGGTGCCCCGCTCTTCGGCGACACGGATCTCCTGGACTGGTCCCTCGGCCACCGGCCGCGGGCCGCGGTCGCGGTGGCGAGGGCCCTGACGTACACGGGGACGGGGTTCGTGCCCTTTCTGCTCGTCGCCGCGGCCGGCCTGCTGACGGGGCGTACGGGACGGCAGCGGGCGCTCGCCGCGGCCGCCTGTGTCGTCTGCCTGGCCGCGGGCCAGGCCGCGCGGTACGGCGTCATGACCCTGGCGGCGCGCCCCCGCCCGGCGCGGCGGGACTGGATCACGCACGCGTCGGGCTGGTCGTTTCCCTCGGGTCATACGACGACGGCCGCGATCACCGCCGGGCTGCTGGCGCTGGCCGTCCTGGCCCGGGCGCCGCGGGGAAGAGCGCAACTCGTGGCCGCCGCCCTCGGGTGGGGCGCCCTGGTCGGCCTGACGCGCGTGTATCTGGGCGTCCACTGGTTCTCCGACGTCCTCGGCGGCTGGCTGTTCGCCCTGTGCTGGCTGGGCGTCTGCACGTACGCCGCCGCCCGGCTGGCCCCCCGCGTGTACGACGGCCGGCCGGAGCCCGTCGTGTCGTCGCCGCCCTGACGGCCACCGGAGGCCGAGCCCGCAGTGGGCGCCGGCAGGCCGCCGACCCCGTCGACGGCCTGCCCTCCGCGGCCGCTCTGGGGGCACTTTGGCCGCGTGGGCGGAGGAAGCGCCGGCCGTGATCACCGTGGAGCGGCGATCACCGCCGGACCGCGGGCCCTTCGCGGCCGGGGACCGTCCGGGGGTTCCCGACGGCCCGGCGCTCCCGGCGCCGGGACACCCGCGGTGGCACGCCGGTGACGGCCGCGTTCGCGAGGGCGACCAGGGCGCCGAGTCCGGCGGCCCTCGCGGTCACACCCCGCCGTCTCCCACGAGTTCCCGTCGCCGCCCCTGCAGGAAGGCACGCTCGGCCCCGCTCGCGAGCGCGATGGCCGCCTCGTAGGCCCGTACGGCCTCGGCGACACGGTCCATGCGCCGCAGCAGGTCGGCGCGGACCGCGTGGAAGACGTGATAGCCGCCCAGGTCCAGCGCGTCCACGAGGCCGAGGGCCTTTCCCGGGCCCCGGACCTCGGCCACGGCCACCGCCCGGTTCAGGGCGACGACGGAGCTCGGGGCGAGGGCCATGAGCTGGTCGTACAACTGCAGGATCTGCCCCCAGTCGGTGGCGTGCGCCGTCGGCGCGTCGCTGTGCACGGCGTTGATCGCCGCCTGGATCTGGTACGGCCCCGGCCGGCTGCGGCGCAGGCAGCGGCGGACGAGCGCCTGGCCTTCGGCGATCAGTTCGCGGTCCCACCGGCCGCGGTCCTGCTCCGTCAGCGGAACCAGTTCCCCGGCGGTGCCCGTACGGGCGGGCCCGCGCGCCTCGACGAGGAGCATCAGCGCGAGCAGGCCGGTGACCTCCGGCTCGTCCGGCATCAGCCCGGCCAGCAGACGGCCGAGGCGCACGGCCTCCGCGCACAGCTCGGCCTGGCCCGGGTATCCCTCGTTGAAGATCAGGTAGACGACGGCGAGGACGCCCCTGAGCCGCTCCGGAAGGTCCGCATCGCGGGGCACACGGTACGGGATGCGCGCACCCCGGATCTTGGCCTTGGCGCGGACGAGACGCTGGGCCATCGTGGGCTCCGGCACCAGGAAGGCGCCGGCGATGCGGGCCGTGGGAAGGCCCGCGACGAGCCGGAGGGTCAGCGCGACCTGGGCCTGGGTGGCGAGAGCGGGATGGCAGCAAGTGAAGATCAGGCGGAGCCGGTCGTCGTGCACGGGTCCCTCCTCGGGCGGGACGTCCGCGGCGTGCAGCAGGGCCGCCTGGGCGTGCCGTTCGCCGCGCCGGGCCTCCCGGCGCAGACGGTCGATCGCGCGGTTGCGGGCCGTGGTGATGATCCAGCCGGCCGGGCTCGGCGGCACACCGGCCTGCGGCCAGGTGCGCACCGCCGCGACGAAGGCGTCCTGGACCGCTTCCTCGGCGAGGTCGATGTCGCCGAGGAAGCGGACGAGGGCGGCGACCGAACGGCCGTACTCCGCCCGGAAGACGGCTTCGACGTCAAGCGGCATCAGGCCTCGCCCATGAAGGGGCGCACCTCGATCGGCAGGGTGGTGGCCCAGGTCGCCCTCCGGCCCCACTCCAGCGCCGCGTCCAGGTCGGGCGCCTTGATCAGGCAGATGCCGCCGAGATATTCCTTGCCCTCGGCGTACGGTCCGTCGGTGATGAGGACGTCGCCGTCCGTGGGCCGCAGCACGGTGGCCGTTTCCGGCCCGTCCAGCCCCCCGGCGAAGACCCAGGCGCCGGCGTCGCGCAGTTCCCGGTGGAGGACGCCGAGCCGGCGCTCGATGCCGGCCAGCGCCTCGGGCGCGGGCGGCTGTCCCCCGCTCGGCTGGACCACGCTGAGCAGGTAGTGCTTCATGACGGCCTCCTTGGTGTCGTGGCGTTCTCTCACCACCTACACGAACGGCGAGGCTCCGGATCGACACCCCGCACCACGGCATCGGGAGAATCTTGAGAAATCTCCGGACGGCCGCCGGGGTGCGTCGTGCGCCAGGGCCATCCGTCCGACGGGGTTCACCCTGACGAACGGTATCCGCGGCAGGATGCGCCCCGCCCAAAACGGTGCCGCGAGCACCGCGACACCCCCGCGCCGGCGTGAGCGGCCGCACCCGCGGCCTCGGCCCTCTCCCGACGGGACCCTCGCAACGGACCCTTTCGGCGCGTCCGAAGGGGCTCTCCTGGTGGAAGGGATCAGGTGAGGAACCGTGATCAGGTGAGGAACCGTACGAGGGCGAGGGACTGAGGCTCATGAGCGACGATGCCGAACCGGGACTGCGCTGCCTGGTGACGGGTGCCACGGGATACATCGGCGGGCGGCTCGTCCCGGAACTCCTCGCGGCCGGGCACTCGGTGCGCTGCCTCGTCCGCTCCCCGCACCGGCTGCGCGACCATCCGTGGGCCGACGAGGTCGAGGTGGTCCGCGGAGACGTCACGGACCCCGCGTCGGTGGCCGGGGCGATGCGCGGCATGGACGTCGCCTACTACCTGGTGCACGCCCTGGGCTCGGGCAGCGACTTCGAGCAGACCGACCGGAGGGCGGCGCAGGTCTTCGGCGAGCGGGCGCGGGCCGCCGGTGTACGGCGGATCGTGTACCTCGGCGGTCTGACCCCGGCGGGCGTGCCCGAGCGGGAGCTGTCGCCGCATCTGCGGTCGCGAGCGGAGGTGGGCCGCATCCTCCTCGCTTCGGGCGTGCCCACGACCGTGCTGCGGGCGGCGGTCATCATCGGGTCGGGTTCGGCCTCGTTCGAGATGCTGCGCTACCTCACGGAGCGGCTGCCGGTCATGGTCACCCCCCGCTGGGTGCGCACCCGCATCCAGCCGATCGCCGTACGGGACGTGCTGCGCGTCCTGGTCGGCAGCGCGCGGATGCCGGGCGACGTCAACCGGGCCTTCGACATCTGCGGTCCTGATGTGCTCACCTACCGGGAGATGATGAGGGGATACGCGGCGATCGCCGGTCTGCCGCGCCGGCTGATCCTGCCCGTGCCGGTCCTCACGCCGCGCCTGTCCAGCCTCTGGATCGGCCTGGTGACCCCGGTGCCCCCGTCCATCGCGCGCCCGCTCACCGAATCGCTGCGCCACGAGGTCGTGTGCCACGAACACGACATCGCGCGCTTCGTTCCCGACCCTCCGGGCCATCCGATCGGCTTCGACGCGGCGGTCCGGCTCGCCCTGCAACGCGTCCGCGACGCCGACGTCGCCACGCGCTGGTCCTCCGCCACCGTGCCCGGCGCGCCCAGCGACCCGCTGCCCACCGACCCCGAGTGGGCCGGCGGCAGCCTCTACACGGACCTCCGCGAGCGCTCCGTCGATGCCTCACCCGAGGCGTTGTGGACGGTCATCGAAGGCGTCGGCGGCGAGCACGGCTGGTACTCGTTCCCGCTCGCCTGGGCGGTGCGCGGCTGGCTGGACCGGCTGGTGGGCGGGGTCGGGCTGCGCCGCGGCCGGCGTGACGCGGCGCGTCTGCGGGTCGGCGACTCGCTCGACTTCTGGCGGGTGGAGGAGATCGAGCCCGGCCGTCTGCTGCGGCTGCGCGCCGAGATGCGGCTGCCGGGACTGGCCTGGCTGGAGATGTACGCGGAGACGGACGACGCCGGGCGCACCCACTACCGCCAGCGGGCGCTGTTCCACCCGCGCGGGCTGCTCGGCCACGTCTACTGGCGGGCCGTCTCGCCCTTCCACGCCGTGGTGTTCGGCGGCATGGCCCGCAACATCGCCCGGGCCGCGGCGAGGGCACCGGCCGCCCCGTCGAGAAAGGACGCCCCCCTCAGCGGAGGAGCCCCGTGAACGTCTCGGTCGTCCTGTTCACCTCGGACCTGCGGCTGCACGACCACCCGCCGCTGCGCGCGGCCCTCGACGGCTCCTACGCGGTGGTGCCGCTGTTCGTGCGGGACCGGGGCGTCGACGCCGCCGGGTTCGCCGCGCCCAACCGGCTGGCCTTTCTGTCCGAGAGCCTGCGGGACCTGGACGCGGGCCTGCGTGAACGAGGAGGCAGGCTCGTCGTGCGCACCGGTGACGTCGTCGAGGAGGTGTGCAGGGTCGTCGCGGAGGCGGAGGCCGGCACGGTCCACATGGCGGCCGGGGTCAGCGCGTACGCCCAACGGCGGGAGGAGCGTCTGCGCGCCGCCCTGGAGGGCGGGCCGTGCCGCCTGCAGGTCCACGACGCGGTGATCACGGCTCTGCCGCCCGGAGCCGTCACGCCGGCCTCCTCGGATCACTTCGCCGTCTTCACCCCGTACTTCCGGCGCTGGTCGCAGGAGCGCCTCAGGGACGTCATGGCCGCACCGAGGACGATCCGCGTACCGGGCACCGTCGGCTCGGAGCCCCTTCCCTGCCGCCGGGGACTGTCCGGGGTGGCGGAGCGGCTGGCGGCCGGGGGCGAGACGGAGGGAAGGAAACGCCTCATGGCGTGGCTGCGCGACGGGATCACCGCGTACGAGGAGCGTCATGACGACCTGGCCGGTGACGCGACATCACGTCTGTCGCCGCACCTCCACTTCGGCACCCTCTCCCCCGTCGAGGTCGTCCACCGGGCGCGCCGGGCGGGCGGCCCGGGCGCCGAGGCGTTCGTGCGCCAGCTCGCCTGGCGCGACTTCCACCACCAGGTGCTGGCGGCGCGGCCGGCGGCGGCCCAAGCCGACTACCGTCCGCGGCACGACCGCTGGCGGTCCGGGAGCGGGGCGCGGGCGGACATCGAGGCGTGGCGGGAGGGCCGCACCGGTTACCCGCTCGTCGACGCGGCGATGCGCCAGCTGCGGCACGAGGGCTGGATGCACAACCGCGGTCGTCTGCTGACCGCGAGCTTCCTCACCAAGACCCTGTACGTGGACTGGCGGGTCGGTGCCCGTCACTTCCTCGACCTGCTGGTCGACGGCGACATCGCCAACAACCAGCTCAACTGGCAGTGGGTGGCCGGCACGGGCACCGACACCCGCCCCAACCGGGTCCTCAATCCGCTCACCCAGGCCAGGCGCTACGACCCCGACGGCGCGTATGTGCGGCGCTGGGTGCCGGAACTCGCCGGGCTCGGCGGGCCCGCGGTGCACCAGCCGTGGAAGCTGCCCGGACCGGACCGCGTGGCGTGCGCCGCCTACCCGGATCCGATCGTCGGCCTCTCCGACGGCCTGGCCCGCTTCCGGCGGGCGCGCGGGCACGTCTGAGGAGCCCCGGCCGTGCGCACCCCCCACTGGCTGTTCGGCGACCAGCTCGGCCCGCACTTCCTCACGCCCGGCGAGGGCGGCCCCGGCCGTGAGGCGCCGGTCGTGATGATCGAGGCCCGTTCGGTCTTCCGCCGGCGCCGCTTCCACCGGGCGAAGGCCCACCTCGTGCTCTCCGCGATGCGCCACCGCGCCGCCGGCCTCGGTGACCGCGTGCGCTACGTCCGGGCCGAGACGTACCGGGAGGGCCTGCGCGAGGCGGTCGGCGACGGTCGGGTGACGGTGCATCATCCGACGTCCCGGGCCGCCCACGCGCTGGTCTCGTCCCTGCCCGGTGTCACGGTGCTGCCCGCGCGCGGCTTCCTCGTCCCGCACGACGCCTTCCGGGCGTGGGCGGACGGCCGCGGCGGGAAACAGCTGCGCCAGGAGGACTTCTACCGCTGGGTGCGCCGCGGGTACGGACTCCTCCTGGACGGCGACGGCCCGGCGGGCGGCCGCTGGAACCACGACCGCGACAACCGCGAGCCTCCGCCCAAAGGCGCGCGCACCCTCGGGGTTCCGGCGCCCTACCGGCCCCGCGAGGACGACATCGACGCCGAGGTGCGCCACGATCTGGACCGCTGGGAGCGCGAGGAGGGCATCGCCTTCGTGGGACGGGACGGCCCGCGCCTGTTCCCCGCATCGCGGCGCGAGGCACTGGCCGCGCTGGGCCGGTTCATCACCCATCGGCTGCCCCGCTTCGGCCCGTACGAGGACGCGATGCTCGCCGCCGATCCCGTGATGAGCCACAGCCTCCTGTCGTCGTCGCTCAACCTCGGTCTGCTGGATCCCGCGGAGTGCGTCGAGCGGGCCGAGCGGGCGTGGCGGGCCGGGCAGGCGCCGGTCAACAGCGTGGAGGGCTTCGTACGGCAGATCGCCGGCTGGCGCGAGTACGTGTGGCATCTGTACTGGTACTTCGGGGAGGACTACCGGGGGCGCAACGTCCTGCGGCACCATGCTCCGCCGCCCGGTTGGTTCCTGGAGCTGGACGCCGACGCGGTCACGGCGCGCTGCCTGTCCGCCGTGCTCGCCCAGGTGCGCGACACCGGGTGGACGCACCACATCCCCCGTCTGATGCTGCTCGGCAGCCATGCCCTCCAGCGCGGATGGGATCCGCGGGCGGTGACGGACTGGTTCCACCGCTGCTTCGTCGACGGCCACGACTGGGTGATGCTCCCGAACGTCGTCGGCATGTCGCAGTACGCCGACGGCGGGCGGATGACGACCAAGCCGTACACGTCCGGCGGTGCGTACGTGAACCGGATGAGCGACCTGTGCGGGGGCTGCGCCTATCGGCCGGGCGACCGGGTGGGACCGCGCGCGTGTCCCTTCACCGCCGGGTACTGGTCGTTCCTGGACCGCCATCGCGCCGTGCTGGAGGGCAATCCGCTGATGGCGCGGGCGGTGCGGGGGCTGGACCGGCTGCCCGACCTGGACGAGGTGCGCGCGCAGGAGCGACGGCGCGGCGACGGGCCGCCCTGAGGGGCGAGGTGCCTCCACCGCGTGAGCCCTCTCCGTCATGACCTCTACACATAAAGGCGAAATAAGAGCAGAATGGAGATACGCGGCGCTTCACCGCATATCGCACCAGGCACGGTTTGGCCTGCGGAGTCATCAAAGGAGACGAGCCTCATGTCCGATGTCTCGCACACACGGGGTGACATCACCACCCACCCTGACGTACACGAAATGCGTGCCCGCTACACCCGCATGCTCGGTGGCCACGATGTGGCGCTCGTGGACGGACCGGTCTTCCTGGTCGGTCTGTACTGCGCCGCATCCCCGTGGATACTCCACTACACGACGAGCCAGCCGGCGCTCGTGACGCACAACCTCATCATGGGGATCGCGTTCGGCCTGCTGGCCCTCGGGTTCGCCGTCACGCCCGAGAGGATGTACGGCCTGAGCTGGGCCATGTGCGCGATGGGCGTGTGGATGATCATCGCACCCTGGATCGTGGGCACCGGCCCGGACGCCGGAGTCGTGGTGAACAACATCGTCATCGGGGCGCTGGCCGTGGTACTGGGCGTGATCTGCGCGGGCGCGGCGGCGAAGAGCACGCACACCTGACCGCCCGGGGGCGCCGAGCACGAAAGGGGACTGCCGGCTGGTCCGCACCTCGCGGACCGGCCTCGCGGCGCATGCCGCGGCGGCGCGGGCTCGCCGCGCGCGTCAGCGGTTCGGCACCAGCCACGGCTCCTGCGGCAGCGGGGTTCCGGTCTCGATGAGCGACTTCAGATTGGACAGCACGGCCGCCCAGCCGCGGGCCGCGTCTGTGCGCTCGGTCTCGTCCGCCAGGTCCTCATGGGTGACCGTGAGCCTGACGATGTCGGCGTGCGGCCGGACGCCGAAGGTGACCTTGGAGCACTTGTCCTCCCGGCCCTCGTCCTCGGGCGCGGTCCAGGTGGTGACGAGGCGGGTGGGCCGCTCACTCTCCAGGACGGTGCCGACCACGTCGGCGATGCCGGAGCCGTCCGTGCGCACATGTTCCCAGCGGGAGCCGGGCTTCCAGTCGGAGACGTTGCCGTGCCCCCAGTAGGCGGCCGTGAGGTCGGGGTCGGTGAGCGCGTCCCAGACGGCCTCGGGCGTGCTCTCGATGTAGATGACGTACACAAACGTGGGCCTGTCGGTCATGGCTTCCTCGGCTCGTCGCTTGGCGCCCGGAGCGCCCCCGCTCTCGGCTTCGCCCGAGCGGGGGGACCCCCACGGACGCGGGCGCTCGAACTTGTCGATCCACCGCTCCTGCATCTCCTGGAGCGGCACCGGATTCAGGTAGTGCAGCTTCTCCCGCCCCCGCCGCACGGTTTTGACCAGGTTGGCGGCCTCGAGGACTGCCAGGTGCTGGGTGACCGACTGGCGCGTCATGTCGAAGCGCTCGCACAGCTCGCCCAGCGTCTGCCCACCGCGCTCGCGCAGCCGGTCCAGCAGTCGTCTGCGCGTCGTATCGGCCAGCGCCTTGAAGACCTGGTCCATCCCGAAGTCACTCGCCGATCGCACACTCAACGTTATGCAGGCAATTTCCTGCATGTCAAGGACGTCCGCGGCCCGGAGACTGGCGCGGTGAGCAGAACCGTCAGTGCGTGGGTGACCTCGGGCGAGGACGTCCTGGGTGTCGTGGGCCCGTTTCCCGTGGACGTTCCGTGGTGGCCGGAGATCGGGCAGGTCGTCGAGCGGCTGGAGGGCCTGCTCGGGGTGCCGGTATGGGTGCTACGGCTGCTGACCGTGGACGGGGGCGAAGGCGGACGCGACGGCCATGTGACGTACCACGTCGAGGCGCTGGAACGCCCGGGCCGCGGGCTTCTGGCCCAACGGGCCTGCGATGAAAACGTGCTGACGAGCCATCACGAGCTGCGCGCGCCATGGGCTCACGTCGGCGGCGTGCGGGAGCTGCTCGGCTGGGCCGCCCGCACGCTGGAGGCCGCCGGGCGCCCGCTCACCGGTGGCGTCCGGCAGCGACGGACCTGGAACCTGGCGGGGCTGTTCCGGCTGCCCACCGCGCGCGGGACCGTCTGGCTCAAGGCGACGCCGCGTTTCGCCACCGACGAGGCGGACGTCGCCGAGGCGTTCGCGCGGGTGGATCCCGGGCTGGTGCCGGCCGTCGTCGGCCGCGGCGAGCGGCGGTTCCTCATGGAGCACGTGCCCGGCGAGGACTGCTGGGGCGCTTCGCACGAGACGGCGGCGGCCATGGAACGGTTCGTCTCCGCGCAGGCGGCCCTCGCGCCGAGCCGTCCCGCCGGCCTGCGGGACTGGCGCACGCCCGTGCTCGCCGCACAGGTCGACGCCCTCCTCGACGGGCCGGCCGCGGCCGGGCTGACCTCACAGGAGCGCTCGGATGTAAGGGGAATGACGGACCGTTGGCAGGAGCTGGCCGCGTGCGGTCTGCCCGACACGGTGGTCCACGGCGACTTCCACCCGGGCAACTGGCGCAGCGACGGCGGCCGTCCGGTCGTCATGGACTTCGCGGACGCGTACTGGGGCAATCCGGTGATGGACGGTCTGCGGGCCCACGACTTCCTCCCGGAACCCATCCGGGCCACGGCGGCCCGCGCCTGGGCCGACGCCTGGCGGGTGCAGGCACCCGGCAGCGACCCGCAGCGCGCCCTGGCCCTCGCCGAACCGCTCGCCCCGCTCATGTACGCCGTCCGCTACCAGGAGTTCCTCGACGGCATCGAACCGTCGGAGCGGCCGTACCACGAGGGGGACCCCGAGGCGGAGATCCGCAGCGCGCTGCGGCGCGTACGGCGTCCGAGCCCGTTCCTCGCGGGCCTCGGCCCGGCGTGACCCCGGGCCGCGCGGATCACCCGGGCGCCGGCGCACCGGGCTGCGCCGGGGGACGCGGACTTCGCACGCCGCTCGGCCTGCCGGCGGCCACGGGGTGCGGCGGCCCGGACGGCACGGGGCCGCCGCACCCTCTCATCCGGCTCAGCTCACGTTGAGCGCCGTGTCGTCGATGACGAACGACGTCTGCAGCTTGGAGCCCTCGGTACCGGTGAACTTCAGGGTCACCGTCTGCCCGGCATAGCCCGCCAGACTGAAGCTCCGCCGGGTGTAGCCGCTCGCGGCGTTGAGGTTGGAGTACGTCGCCAGGGTGCTCAGGACGGTCCCCGAGCTATTGAGCACCTGGACCTTGAGGGTGTCGTACGCCGTACTCGTGGTGGTCTCGGCGGTGTCGACGTGCAGGTAGAAGCTGAGGGTGGCGGTGGTGCAGCCGGACGGGATGCTCACCGCCTGGGAGAGCGTGTCCGTGTTCGCAACGCCGTAGCCGTTCAGCCAGGCATAGTACGAGCCGCTCCGGGGCGACTCCCCGCTGGAGTTGGTGATGACGCCGCTGCTGGCGCTCCAGGTGGTGGCGCCGGACTCGAAGCCGCTGTTGCCGAGGAGCTGTGCGGCGGTACAGGTGGAGCCGCCGCCCCCGCCTCCGCTGCTGCCGCTCGCCCCGGACAGCCACTCGGTGGCATTGAGGGCCAGGGCCGCGTTGGTGGCGGTGGAGTCGTTCCAGCCGTCGTACAGCTTGTTGCCCGACTGGCCGGTGCCGTCGTCCACGGGCGAGCTGTCGCCCCAGAAGGCGACGCGGCCGCTGCCGAAGGTGCTGGTGGCGAAGAACGCCCCCGTGGTGCCGGAGTAACCGGTCCGGTAGAGCAGGCCCTTGACGGAGGAGTTGTCGGCGGGCTTCAGGGTGGCGGTGGTGCCGCTGGCGATCAGACTCTTGGTGACGGTGCCGAAGGAGCCGTGGAGCACGGGGTCGGTGCTGTCGCTGATCGCCGACGGGTGGTCGGAGCTGATGCTGAGCGAGTCGATGGAGAAGCCGAACGGGTCGGTGGAGTCGACGCTGTTGTTCGTCATCAGGTCGTTGAAGATCTCGACCGCGTCGTAGCCGTCGTTGTTGCGGTCGGCGCCGGTGTGGTCGGAGATCATGAACAGGCCGCCGCCGTTCTTGACGAACGTCATGATGGCGGTCTTCTCGGCCGTGGTGAACAGCGTGTTGGGCTCGGGCAGGACCAGGGTGTCGAAGTTCGACAGGTCGGTCGAGGACGAGCCGCCGTAGGCGAGGCTGGAGCCCGAGGGCAGCGTCTTGAGGCTGTAGTTGCCCGTCTTCTGGAGGTCGACGCCCCAGGAGGAGAGCGCTCCCGTCCAGTCCGTCTCGGCGGACGGGGAGGAGTTCTGGCCGAGCGGGTCCGGCTGGCTGGTGGAGATGATCCAGTCGGCGTTGCCGGCCGTCTCCGCGTGTGCGTTGTCGAACAGGATGCGGTGCGGGGTGGCCGCGTGGGCCGGGGTGGCGGCCGTGGTCGCCTGGACGGCGGCGCCGGTGGTGAGCAGGCCGAACACGGCGAGGGCCGTGGTGAGTCTGTGGCGGGACCTGGTGAGTCCGGGCATCCGGCGGACCTCCGTATGGGGTTGGGGAAGGAGTGGTGCGACGTCCGGGTCTGCGCGCGTAGAGCCCGTCAAGGGAAGTCTGCGCGCGTAGAGGTCCCTTCATACGCCGCCCATGCGACGGATTGTTGAACGGTACATGGCAGAACGGTGGTCTGAACAGAAGGGCACCCCCCGGCGGACCGGGGAGGGGCCGGCGACCGGCGCCGAGGTGAGGCGGGACGGACTGTTGCCACCCGCAGCGGGCAGATGAAGTACTACGGGAACTTCACACAAGAGGGGCGGAGATGGAGATCTCGAGCATCATCGGCGCCATCGTCATCGGACTCGTCATCGGCGTCCTGGGGCGACTCGTCGTCCCCGGGCGCCAGCGGATCGGTCTCCTGTGGACGATCCTGGTCGGCATCGTGGCGGCCCTCATCGGATCGGGCATCGCCGCCGCGTTCGGTGTGGCCCACACCAAGGGCGTCGACTGGATCGAGTGGCTCATCCAGATCGGCCTGGCGGCGCTGGGCGTCGCGGCGCTGGACCGGGCGCGGGCGCGGCACTGACGGTACGCCCCGATCGCGCCCCGGACCGCCGCGTGGGAAGGGGCCGTGGCGGCGCCGGCGGACCGGGAGTCCCACCGGTGCCACCGCCACCGGGGCCCGGGGTGGCGTGGCCGGCGCGCTACGCAGAGACGTACGGCGTCGTCGTGGTCAGCGGTTCGAAGCCGAGACGGGCGAGGATCGGCCGGCTCTGGGCGGTCGCGTCGACCTGGACGTAGCGGTAGCCGCGGTCGGCGGCGACCTCGGCGCGGTGGGCGACCAGGGCCCGGTAGACGCCGCGGCCGCGCCAGCCCGGGACCGTGCCGCCGCCCCACAGCCCCGCGAAGCGGGTGCCGGGCACCAGCTCCAGCCGGGCCGCGCTCACCGGTTCGTCGCCCGCGAGGGCCACGACCGCGACCATGTCGTCCCGGTCGCCCGTGAGCTGCGTGAGGAGTTGGTGGCGCAGCCGCGTCCCGTCCGTCCCGAACGCCTTCTCGTGGACGTCCGCCACCAGATCGACGCCCGCCGCGTCGGTGACCGGCAGGAGGCGTATGCCGTCGGGCACGTCGGCGTCCAGGGGCAGATCGGCGACCTCGGCGACCATCAGCGTCTCCTCGGGCCGGGGTCTCAGCCCCGCCGCCCGCAGCCGCTTCCCGAGGTCCACCGGCAGGTCGTGCCCGTACAGCTTCCACTCGAACTCGCGGCCGAGACCGGCGAAGTAGCGGACCTGCTCGGCGATCGCCGCGTCCGCGGTCGTCTCGTCGAGGTCCGACCAGACGACCCCGTTCCATCCGTGGGGCGGGCCCACCTGGCGCACCACCGTGTGGTGACGTTCGACACGGGCGCCGGGTCCGTCGGGACGCGCGCCCTCCCGCATGTCCCGGTCGTACAGGGCCAGTACGGCAGCGTGGTCCATGGGCTCACTCCAGCATCGGGGCCTGTGCCGGCACGGTAGTACCCCTGAACTCCCGGCCCGCACACGGGGTCTCCCAGGGCACCGCGGGCCGGGGGCGCTCCGCGTCCCGGCCAAACGCCCCGCGGAACCTCCGGTGCATCACCGTCGGATCGTCGTGTGGTCGGTCGCGAAGGAGCCCGCGCTCCTGCGCAACGCTGCCGAACCGCAACGGACTTCGCCGGACCCGCTCAGCCGAGCTCCAGCGTGGTCACCCCGTGGACACGCTCACCGGCGAAGGGCCTGACCGGGCCTGTGTACATGCGAGCCGTCTCGAAGGAAGGGGAGAGTCCGGCGCCTTGGGCGAGGGAGACGGCGGCCGCGTTCGGCTCCGGGACGTCGATGGCGATCTCCCGGCCGGCCGCTTCGGCGGCCAGTGCCGCGAACAGGGCCTCGGCGTCCTCGGCGGTGTCGCCGAACAGGGGGCCGATGCGCAGGCAGTCGCGGGCCGGGCGGATCACCGCGTAGCCGGTCAGGCGCCCGGCCCGAGAGCGCACGAAGGGACGGTGGCCGGGGGCGGTGAGCCAGTGCTCCAGGAACCGGGGCCGGTCGGCGGGCCAGCAGGAGGAGTCGTACGCCGCGATGTCCTCGAAGTCGGCCTTCTCGGCGGGGCGTACGCCGGGCGCCTCCCCCGCGGCGGGGGCGGTTCCGGTGAACCGCACGGTCCGGTGGGCGAGTTCGAAGCCGGACTTGCGGTAGTTGTCCTGCTGGGCGACGACACCGTCGAGGCCGATCGTGCGGCTGCCGACGTGGGCGAGGCCCGCGTTCCAGGTGGCCAGTCCGAGACCGCGGCCGCGCAGGTCCGGGCGTACGAGATAGCAGCCCAGGAAGGCGTAGTCGGCGCCGTAGGTGACGACGGAGATCGCCGAGACCGGCTCCCCGGCGAGCCGGCCGATGAAGAAGCCCCCGGGGTCCTGGGCGAAGAAGGCGGGGCCGTCCGACAGCCCCGGATTCCAGCCCTCGTCCGCCGCCCAGCCGCTGATCACCGGCCAGTCGTCGAGGGTGGCCCGGGTGACGACGAGGTCTTCGGGACCCGCAGAGGTCATCATGGAGCTCCGTTCCGTCGAGGGGGTCGGGGGTGCGTGATCGGATGCACCGGCAGCATCCTTCCCGATCTCCGGATCGTGCGCCACGTGGCGACCCGCCGTCCGGGGCTCGTCATCCGGCGCCCGGCGCAAAGGCGTTGACCGCGAGGGGCAGGTGACCGGAAGGGGCGGGCAGCCCCGTCAAGCCGCCCCGGCGGGGCCGAGGGGCCCCGCCGGCACGCCCGGTCCGGCTCAGCGCGTCGCTCCCGCCCGGAAGCGCCGGTAGAGGACCGTCCCGCCGAGCAGCAGGACCGCGCTGCCGGCGAGCGCGGGCACCGTGGCGTCCGCACCCGTGTGGGCGAGCGACACCTGCGGCGGGACGGAGCTCAGACGCGGCGGCGTGGGGGTGTGCACCGGTGCGGTGGACCGCGGCGCGCGGTGGTGGGACCGGTGCCCCGAGGTGTTCGTCGACCTGTTGCCGACGGCCGCGTTCCCGATGCCGGCCACGCTCACCGCATTGCCGCTGGCGTTCACCGGGAGGTGGACCGGCAGTTGGACGCCGTCTCCGGAGAGCACTCCCGCGGAACCCTCCGTGCGGTGCTCCGCCGCGGCGCCGCCCCCTCGTACACCACCGTGCCGCGGGCCGCCCCGGTGGGCGTCGTGGTTGGCGCAGGTGGCGCCCGCCGCCGGGTTGAGGGCCCCCAGCACGTTCACGGTGTTGCCGCACACGCTGACCGGGATGTGCACGGGGAGCTGAATGGAGTCGCCGGAGATCAGCCCGGGCGAGCCCGCCGTGGTGCCGTCCGCCGCGGAGTCCGCGTGGGCCGGCAGCGCCACGGCCAGCGCCCCCGAGGCGGCGGCCGCGGCGATCAAGCCATTCCGGGTAACCCGTTTCATAGGTTCCCTGCCTTCCAGACATGGTTGCGAGCACTCGCCCGCACCGGATAAAACGCAGACGAACCATCCGAGTTATGGCTTATCTGCCTTTCACCCCATCGAGTGGCCCGGTCGTCGAACCAGACGAGTCATTCCGATGTGATCAGTGGTCGTAGGCGATCAGGGATCGTATGACCG
>NZ_JBHUDX010000154.1:0-2606 GCF_042678285.1 Streptomyces caeni | reverse complement strand
TATCTGCTCACCCTCGCAGGCCACGGCTTCTACTGGTTCCGGCTCCGCAAGAACGCCGCGTAGAACCCCGGCGGGGCGGTTTTCACCGCCCCGCCCTGGGCACGCATCAGGAACACCCCGACTCCGGGGAAAGGACGCACGCCATGTCGGAAGCCGTCACCCGTGCCACCGCGACCCACCCCGGTCTGCTCGCGTCCCTCGACCCGCTGCTGAGAGAGTGGCTGCCACGACAGCGCTGGTTCGCCGGCAAAGGCCGGCCCGTCACCGGGTTCTCGCTGGTGGCGGCCGCCGATCTGCTGCCGCCCGAAGGCTCGCCGGGCCTGCTCCATGTGCTCCTGCGGGCCCATCAGCCGGATGTCCCGGCACAGGGCGCCGCACCGCACCCCGCGGACTGCTACCAGGTGCTGGTGGGGGTGCGTGAGGCGCTGCCGCCGCGGCTGGCGCCGGCCCTCATCGGGCATGTGGCCGAGGGCCCGCTGGCGGGGCGGAGCGTGTACGAGGCGCTGTACGACCCCCGGGCCACCGCCGTGCTCCTGGAGGCGATCCGCACCCGGGCCCGCATCGGCCGACTGCGCTTCGAGGGGGAAGGACGTCCACGGATACGGGAGGGGCTCGTCCCCCGGATGATGACCTCCGAGCAGTCCAACTCCTCGATCGTCTATGGAGATACGTTCATCCTGAAGGTGCTGCGGCGCATCGTTCCCGGTACCAACCCCGACCTGGAACTGCCTCTGGTGCTGTCGCGCGAGGGCTGCCCCCGGGTGCCGGCGCCGGCCGGCTGGCTGATCGCCGACCTCGACGGCCCCGACGATCCGTACGTCCTGGCCGTGCTGCAGCCGTATGTGCGCGGCGCCACGGACGGCTGGGAGCTGGCGCTTCGCGAGCTGGCCAAGGGCGGGGACTTCACGGTGGAGGCGCGGGCGCTCGGGCGGGCGACGGCCGAGGTGCACACGGCTCTGGCCCGCGCGCTGCCCACGGCCACGCTCGGGCGCGCCCGGGCACGGCTGCTCGCCGACGGCATGACGCAGCGGCTGGAGGCGGCGGCGCAGGCGGTGCCCGCGCTGCGGCCGTACGCGCCCGGGCTGCACCAGGCGTTCGAGGCGCTGGCCGCCCTCGCCGCCGACGGGCGCACCTGGACCGCCCAGCGCATCCACGGCGATCTGCATCTGGGCCAGTGCCTGCGCTCGCCGTCCGGGACGTGGTCGCTGATCGACTTCGAGGGCGAGCCGTCGAAGTCGCTGGCCGAGCGCCGGATGCCGCAGCCGACGGTGCGGGACATCGCGGGGATGCTCCGTTCCTTCGACTACGCGGCCCACTCGGCCGTACCGCCCGCGCCGGAGTGGGCCACGGCGTGCCGGGCGGCGTACTGCACCGGGTACGCGGAGGCCGCCGGGCGCGATCCGCGCGCCGAGCCGGTGCTGCTGCGCGCCTACGAGACGGACAAGGCCGTCTACGAGGTCCTGTACGAGGCCCGGCACCGGCCCGACTGGCTGCCGGTGCCGATGGCGGCGATCCGCCGGCTGTCCGTCGGCGCCCTGCCCTGATCCACACCCCTGCCGAGGAGGCCCCGCCCGTGACGCCCCGCCCCCCGTCCGACGACAGCACGAAGAAGAACGACGACGGCCGCGAGAAGACCGCCGCGCGGAAGGCGGCCGCCGGGAGGAAGAAGACGACGTCCGGGACAGCGACCGCGGCCGAGAAGACGACGACGGACGGGAAGACGGCCACGGCCGGGAAGACGACGGCGGCCGGCAAGAAGAAGGCAACGGCCAAGAAGACGGTGAAGGCCGGGAAGACGACCCCGACCGGCAAGAAGAAGGCCGCGGCCAGGAAGACGGCGACAGACGGCAAGACGGCGACAGACGGGAAGGCAACCGCGGCCCCCGCCAGGAGGACAACGGCCGCCGGCAAGAAGAAGGCGGCCGGGAAGACGGGGGCGGCCGAGGCGGGACCGGAACGGGCGACCGCCGGGAAGGCCCACCCGAAAGCCGCCGGCCGGGCGATCTGCTCCCCCGCCGTCGACGGTGGTGACCGCGAGCGGCTGCTCACCGGCACCCACCCCGACCCGCACACGGTGCTCGGCGCGCACCCGGTGCCCGGTGGCGTCGCCTTCCGGGCCTTCCGGCCGTACGCGCTCTCCGTCACCGTCGTGGCCAGGAACCTGCGGGCCGGGCTGCACGACGACGGGGACGGTTTCTTCTCGGGCCTGCTGCCGCTGCGCGACGTCCCGGAGTACCGGCTGCTGATCGCGTACGAGGGCACGGTCCGGGAGACCGACGACGCGTACCGTTTCCTGCCCACGCTCGGCGAGCTCGACCTGCACCTGATCGGCGAGGGACGGCACGAGCAGCTGTGGCGGGTGCTCGGCGCGCACCCCATGACGTACCAGGGCGTGAGCGGCACCCGCTTCTCGGTGTGGGCGCCCCACGCCCGGGGCGTGCGCGTGGCCGGCGGCTTCAACCACTGGGACGGCACCGGCCATCCGATGCGGGCGCTCGGCGCGACCGGCGTGTGGGAGCTGTTCGTGCCCGGCGTCGGCGAGGGCGAGCTGTACAAGTTCGAGATCACCCGCCCCGACGGGTCCAGGACCCTGCGCGCGGATCCGA
>NZ_JBHUDX010000153.1:0-49209 GCF_042678285.1 Streptomyces caeni | reverse complement strand
ACCACGAGAACCAGTCTCACGGCTTTCCTCCGGGCGCTTCCCTTCGGTGTTTCCGACTCTATCAGATCTCTCTCGACCCGATTTCCTCGGTGCTTTCCAGGTTCCCGCTTCCGCGTTTCCCTTTCCGGCGATCCCGACTTTATCAGAGTTCTTGACGCCGACCGAACGGCGTCAATTTCTCATTCATCGGGAGGGCCCCTCGGGATACGCGTCCCGGGAGCAGACAGATACTCACCGTCACCTGCTGGTCAGCCCCAGCTCTAGGCAACTGTTCGAATCTACCTCCCCACGCGAGCCGTGTCAATGGCTCTTGCGAGGCGAAGAGGAGACTAGCAGGCCCACATGGAGACGCGCACATCCGGGACTCCGTCCCGGGACGCCGCACATCTCCCGGAGACCTCCTGAGGCCTCCTGCCCTTCCTTCTTCAGTGTCCCACTCTCATGCCGCCGTCGGAACCGTCGCGCTGCGCTCCGCCGCCTCCAGATCGCCCGTGTCGCCGGCCCGGGCCGCGCGTCCCCCCAAGACGTAGACGTAGGCGAGGAATGCCAGCTCGGCGATGACACCCACCCCGATCCGCGCCCAGGTCGGAAGGCCGGACGGCGTCACAAAGGCTTCGATGACGCCTGAGACGAACAGGACCAGAACGAGGCCGAGAGCGATGCCCAGGGCGGCCCGGCCCTGCTCGGCGAGGGCGGTGCGGCGGGAGCGGGGACCGGGATCGATGACGGTCCAGCCGAGGCGCAGGCCGGTGCCGGCGGCCACGAAGACCGCGGTCAGTTCCAGGAGACCGTGCGGGAGGATCAGCCCCAGGAAAGTGTCGAGGCGCCCTGCCGAGGACATCAGGCCGATACCCACTCCCAGGTTCAGCATGTTCTCGAAGAGGATCCACAGGACTGGGAGGCCCAGGAAGACTCCGAGGACCAGGCACATCGCGGCGGCCTGAGCGTTGTTCGTCCAGACCTGGGCGGCGAAGGCGGCGGCGGGATGGCTGGAGTAGTACGCCTCGTACTCGCCACCGGGGCGTGTCATGTCGCGCAGCGCGCTGGGAGCCGCGATCGCGGACCGGACCTCGGGGTGGGTGCCGATCCACCACCCCAGGAGCACCGCCGTCACCGTCGAGACCAACGCGGTGGGTATCCACCACCGGCGCGAATGGTAGACCGCAGCGGGGAAGCCGTACGCGAAGAAGCGTATGACATCGCGCCACGAGGCGCGGCGGGTGCCTGTCACGGCGCTGCGCGCGCGTGCCACGAGCTGGCTGAGGCGCCCCGTGATCTGGGGATCGGGCGCGCTGGACTGGATCACGGACAGATGAGTGGCGGTGCGCTGGTAGAGGGCGACGAGTTCGTCCGTCTCGGCTCCGGTGAGGCGGCGCCGGCGGCGCAGCAGGGCCTCGAGGCGGTCCCATTCGGCACGGTGGGCGGACACGAACACGTCGAGGTCCATGGGGTGGGCTGCTCCTCGTCCTCTCGTACTGCGCGTCAGCTTGTCGCACCGCGGCGCGATGTGTGCTCAGCTTGGCAGACTGGCGTGTCCCAGGGTGGGTCAGGGGAAGGACGGCGGCGTGAGTGAGCTAGTGACGGGCGAGGCGGTGGCGCTGGAACTGCGCCCCGCGAAACTGCCGAGCCGAGCACTGGCCGTGGTGCTCGACCTGGTGGTGGACGTGGTCGCCTACGTGATCGTGTTGATCGCTCTGGCGGTGTCCACGTCCGGGTTGGACGAGGCCGCGCAGATGGCCGTGTCCATCGCGGCCTTCCTTCTCGTGCTGGTGGGCGGGCCCATCGCGGTGGAGACGCTGAGCCACGGCCGTTCGCTGGGGAAGCTGGCCTGTGGGCTGCGCGTGGTGCGCGACGACGGTGGGCCGATCCGGTTCCGGCACGCGCTGGTCCGGGGTGCGGTGGGGGTGGTCGAGATCCTGATGACGTTCGGGGTCGTCGCGTGCATCGCCTCCTTGGTGTCGGCGCGGGGACGGCGGCTCGGTGACGTGTTCGCGGGCACGCTGGTGGTCAGGGAACGGGTGCCGGCCGGACGTACCGGCTTCGTGCCTGCGCCGCCGCCCTGGCTGGCCGGCCGGTTCTCCGGGCTGGACCTTTCGGCCGTTCCGGACGGGCTGTGGCTGGCGATACGGCAGTACCTGACGCGGATGCACCAGTTGGATCCGCAGGTGGGCTCGGCGATGGCGGAACGTCTCGCCGTCGATCTCGCGGCGCGCACGGGGACGCCCGTGCCGCCCGGGGTGCCGCCGGCCGCTTATCTGGCGGCGGTCGTGCAGGAGCGGCAGTCGCGGGAGGCGCGGCGGGCGTTCGGCGGTTCGGGCGGGGGCGGGACCGTGGGGATGACTCCTCAGGCCCCCGCGGTTCCGGGTGGGTACGCTCCGGCACCGCAGCAGGGCCCCGTTGCACGGGCCGGGGGTGGTTCATGGTCGCCGCCCGGCTCGAACGCCGCGGAGGCTCGGCCGGGGGTGCCCGCCGCGCCCGGGGCGTTCACGCGGTCCCGGACGTCGGTGCCCGTCGCAGCGCAGGACCCACAGCCCACCACGGCGCAGGCCGAGGTGCCGGAGCCTCCGGCCACCGGGTTCGCGCCGCCCGCATGACGTCGGGACCGCCCACGCCGTCTCTCCCCTCTCCGTCAGGGGAACACCGACGGCGGTGATTCAAGGTGTTCCAGCTCGATCCCGGGTGCCGCGAGGACCACGTCGCCGGAGATGTGGACGGTGTGCCGCTCCCCCGTGTCCAGGGCTGTGACCTGGTATTCGTCCACGATCAGGGGCACGTTGTCAGTGGCGTGTGCTTCTCTTGCGATCAGAGCCCAGGACTGGTCCACGGTGCGGGGGGCGAGGACCGGGTCCGTGAAGGCGACGAGGCGTACGCGCGTCGCGGAGGAGGAAGGGGTGAGACGGAGGAGACGGGCGGTGGCGACGAGGAACGCCGGGGACGTGCCGGTGAAGGCATGGGCGCGGACATTGCCTTCGGTGGCGTGGGTGCCGGTGGGGTCGGTGCGGACCCAGGTGACGCCGTCGAGGGCGGCGCCCCGCACCTGCCAGCTCGCGGCGTGCAGTTCGAGTCGGATGGGACGGCCGAGTTCGTCGAGGGCGAGGTCGACGGAGCCGGCGTGGTCGCCGGAAGGGGTGGTCAGTTGCGAGACGTAGCGCCAGCCGGAGGGGCCGGGCGCGCACTGGAAGTGCTCTTCGGCGAGGAGGGTTTGGTCGTGCGGGTCGTGAAGCGAATATCGGCCGCGGGGCATGGGGGTCCTGGGTCGTGACGGACTGGTCGGGCCGGTGTGCCTGGTCCGGCCACAGGGCAGGCCCCCGACACGGGGGTGCGGGGGCCTGCCTCGGGACCTGCTGCTGAGGGGCGCGTCGGTGCAGGAGCGCGCTGATCGCGTGGTGTGCGGCGGGTGCGCGGGCGTCGAGGGCCGACGGTGTACGCGCACCCGGTGCCGCGTGTGATCAGTAGCGGTAGTGGTCCGGCTTGTACGGGCCCTCGACGTCGACGCCGATGTACGCCGCCTGCTCGGGGCGGAGCCTGGTGAGCTTCACGCCGAGTGCGTCCAGGTGGAGACGGGCGACCTTCTCGTCCAGATGCTTGGGCAGCGTGTACACGCCCGTCGGGTACGCGTCGGGCTTGGTGAACAGCTCGATCTGGGCCAGCGTCTGGTCCGCGAAGGAGTTGGACATCACGAACGACGGGTGACCGGTGGCGTTGCCCAGGTTCAGCAGACGGCCCTCGGACAACACGATGATCTTCTTGCCTTCGGGGAAGGTCCAGGTGTGGACCTGCGGCTTCACCTCGTCCTTGACGATGCCGGGGATCTTCGCCAGGCCCGCCATGTCGATCTCGTTGTCGAAGTGGCCGATGTTGCCGACGATCGCCTGGTGCTTCATCTTGGCCATGTCGGCGGCCATGATGATGTCCCGGTTGCCGGTCGTGGTGATGAAGAGGTCCGCGGTCTCGATGACCTCGTCCAGCGTGGTGACCTGGTAGCCGTCCATCGCCGCCTGCAGCGCGCAGATCGGGTCGATCTCCGTGATGATCACGCGGGCGCCCTGTCCGCGCAGGGACTCGGCGCAGCCCTTGCCCACGTCGCCGTAGCCGCAGACGACCGCGGTCTTGCCGCCGATGAGGGTGTCGGTGGCACGGTTGATGCCGTCCACCAGCGAGTGGCGGCAGCCGTACTTGTTGTCGAACTTCGACTTGGTGACGGCGTCGTTGACGTTGATCGCCGGGAACAGGAGGGTGCCTTCGCGCTGCATTTCGTACAGGCGGTGGACGCCGGTCGTGGTCTCCTCGGTCACGCCGCGGATCTCGGACGCCAGCTGGGTCCATTTCTGGGGGTTCTCGTCCAGGGTGCGATGCAGCAGCTGGAGGATGGCGCGGTGCTCCTCGGACTCGGCGGTCTCGACGGCCGGGACCTTGCCGTCCTTCTCGTACTCGACGCCCTTGTGAACGAGGAGGGTGGCGTCGCCGCCGTCGTCGAGGATCATGTTCGGACCGCCGGTGGGGCTGTCCGGCCAGGCCAGCGCCTGCTCCGTGCACCACCAGTACTCCTCCAGGGTCTCGCCCTTCCAGGCGAAGACGGGGATGCCCTGGGGGTTGTCGGGCGTGCCGTTCGGGCCGACGGCGATGGCGGCGGCCGCATGGTCCTGGGTGGAGAAGATGTTGCAGGATGCCCAGCGGACCCGGGCGCCGAGGGCGACCAGGGTCTCGATGAGGACGGCGGTCTGGACCGTCATGTGCAGGGAGCCGGTGACGCGGGCGCCGGCCAGGGGCTGCGCCGCGGCGTACTCCTCGCGGATCGCCATCAGACCGGGCATCTCGTGCTCGGCGAGGGTGATCTCCTTGCGGCCGAACTCGGCCAGGGAGAGGTCGGCGACCTTGAAGTCCTGTCGGTTGTCGACAGTCGTCATGACGAACTGCTCCTCGGGGTGTGGGTCGAGGTGGGTACGGCTGGTCTGCGCGGCGGCGGGCACAAGGGTGCCCGAAAGAGGACACAGGCATGCCCAGGTGCGCGCAGCGCAGTCCGTCGGAGGCCCTCTCTCCCTCGGCCGGCCCGTGGTGGACCGCCCGACCGCCATCAGCAGCGACGTCTGGCTCCGTCCCAAGCTACACCGGACGGCCGCACGCTCCCCAGTCCGCCTCCGCTGGCATCCGGTCGCTTTCGGTCGAATTCCCGGCAGGGGCACCGGGGTGTTCGCTCGGGACGGCCGACCGCCCGGGTCGTCCTCGTCCCTCGTCCTCGGGCTCGCCGAGCCGGTCTCGGGCGTACGGAGCGTGGTCAGTGCTCGATCGTCCGGGCCGGTCCGCCGGGCGTGGCCTCGCGGTCCGGGCCCTTGGCTGCCTCGGCCTCGCTGTAGATGTCCGGCTCCAGGTAGATGACGCGGGCGATGGGGACGGCGGCGCGGATGCGGGCCTCGGCGGCGTCGATCGCGGCGGCGACCTCGGCGGCCGTCTCGTCGTGCCGCACCGCGATCTTGGCGGCGATCAGCAGTTCCTCGGGGCCGAGGTGCAGGGTGCGCATGTGGATGACGCCGGTGACCGTGTCTCCGTCGACGATGGCGGCCTGGATCTTCTCGACCTCCTCCGCACCCGCGGCCTCGCCGAGCAGCAGGGACTTGGTCTCGGCGGCGAGGATGAGGGCGATCAGGACGAGGAGCACACCGATGCAGACGGTGCCGATGCCGTCCCAGACGCCGTCGCCGGTGAGGAGCGTGAGGCCGACGCCGCCGAACGCGAGGACCAGGCCGATGAGCGCGCCGAAGTCCTCCAGGAGGACGACCGGCAGCTCGGGCGCCTTGGCGCGGCGGATGAACTGCATCCAGGACTGGTTGCCGCGCAGTTCGTCGGACTCCTTGATGGCCGTGCGGAAGGAGAAGCCCTCGGCGATGACCGCGAAGGCCAGGACGCCCACCGGCCAGTACCAGTGCTCCAGTTCGTGCGGGTGCTGGATCTTCTCGTAGCCCTCGTAGATCGCGAACATGCCGCCGACCGAGAACAGGACGATCGACACGAGGAAGGCGTAGATGAAGCGCTCGCGGCCGTAGCCGAAGGGGTGCTGCGGGGTCGCCTCGCGCTGGGCGCGCTTGCCACCGACCAGCAGCAGGAACTGGTTGCCGGAGTCAGCGATCGAGTGGACGCCTTCGGCGAGCATCGACGACGAGCCGCTGAAGGCGAACGCGACGAACTTCGATGCCGCGATCGCGAGGTTGGCGCCGAGTGCCGCCACGATCGCCTTGGTGCCGCCTGACGCGCTCATGTGGTCGCGTGTCCCTTCTTAGCCGTCCACGCCGGATGTCGTACATGTGTACGCCATCCGATGCTTTGCCCGTCCTTTGCCGGTGGGTCATTGTTGCAGGGGCCCGACAGCGGTGCACCGGACCGGTGGGACAAGGGTGCGCGACCTGTGCGTCGCCCCGGGGTCAGGCGATGACCGTCGCCCGGAAGACCGTGCCGTCACCGGCGACCCCGGCCTTCTCGTCCGCCGGTACGTAGACCGACTCGCCGGGGCCGAGCAGGTGTTCCCCCACGCGCACGGTGCCCGCCGTGCACAGCAGGATCTGCGGGGTGGAACGCGTGAGGTCACGTGGGGCGGCGCCCTCCGCCAGCACGTACCGGGACAGCCGGAACTCGTCGATCGGGGTGTCGTAGACCTCTTCCCCGTCGGACGACGCCTCGGGGCGCAGGATGCCGGGGTCGCCCGGCTCGAAGCGGACGATGCGCAGCAGTTCGGGGACATCGACGTGCTTGGGTGTCAGGCCGCAGCGCAGCACGTTGTCGGAGTTGGCCATGATCTCGACGCCGAGGCCGTTCAGGTAGGCGTGCGGGACGCCGGCCCCCAGGAAGAGGGCTTCGCCGGGCTGCAGCCGGACGTGGTTGAGCAGCATGGCCGCGATCACCCCGGGGTCGCCGGGGTGGTGGTGGGCGATGTCGGCGTAGGGGGCGTAGGCGCCGCCGAGGCGGGCGCAGGCCGCCGCGGCCTCGGTGACCGTACGCGCCATGTCCCCCGGGTCGGCGGTCAGCACGGCGGTGAGGACCTCCCGCAGGGCCGCCTCCTCGGGGTGTGCCCGCAGCACGTCGACGTAGGGCTCCAGGGAGTCAATGCCGAGACCTGTGAGCAGGTCGGCGGCTGCGCCGGGCGCGCGGAAGCCGCACAGGCCGTCGAACTCGGTGAGGGCGCAGATCAGTTCGGGCTTGTGGTTGGCGTCCTTGTAGTTGCGGTGGGGTGCGTCGACCGGGATGCCGCGGCGCTCCTCGTCCGCGTAGCCCTCCTTGGCCTGCTCCAGGTTCGGGTGCACTTGGAGGGAGAGGGGGGCGCCGGCGGCGAGGATCTTCAGCAGGAACGACAGCCGGGGGCCGAACCTGGCGATGGCCCGGCCCCCCAGCTCACGTTCCGGGGCCTGGTCGATCACCTCGTTGAGGGAGCCGCGCGGCGTGCGTGAGGGTGCGCCCGGGTGGGCGCCCATCCACATCTCCGCCTGCGGCTCACCGGTCGGCTCCACGCCGAGCAGCCGGGGGATGGCCGTGGTCGAACCCCAGGCATAGGGGCGGATGGTGTTGTCGAGGCGATCCATGGGTGTCATTTCTCCGTACGTACACGGTCAGCCGACCGCCGGCCGGGAGGCGTGAGCCGGGAGGCATGAACCGGGAGGCATGAACCAAGGTCAGGCCCTCGAAGCGAGCGCCACGTAAACGGCGGCGAAATCCGTGATGGCGATCAGCTCGGCGAGGGTCTCCAGTGCGCCGCCGTCCTCCGGTTCGAGTTCGCTGATCGCCGTGTCATGGCCGAGGGCCAGCTCGCGGGCGGCGGGAGCCGCGCTCAGACCGCCGATCGGGCGGTCGCGCAGCAGCACCACGCGCGCGTGGAGGGCCTGTGCCTCCTCGACACGGTCGCGGAAGAAGTCGTCGGGGTCAGCTCCGGCCGCGAGTGCGCCGGACAGCAGCACGTCGTGCGAGGCGAGCGCCTCGGGCAGCTCGGCGGTGAGCGCGGGGCGTCCGGCCAGTTCCGCGAGCGCGGCGGCGAAGCGGCGGCCGGCCGGCGCGGCGGAGACGCCCTCCGTCCAGATCACCGGGAGCGCCTCGGCCAGTTCGGCGGCGAGGTTCTTGGCGGGGTTGCCGTAGGTCGCGATGGCGGGACCGCAGCGCTCGGCGACCCGGTCGAGGCGGTCGGCGACCTTCTCCAAGGCGTCGGGCGGCGCGGACAGCAGCCCCGTGCGGTCGAGGAGGGCGAGCAGCGGGGTGAGCAGGGCCCACAGGACGCCGGGCGCGGAGGCTGCCAGCGGCTCCTCCTGCTCGTACGGGGCGGTCGCCATCGGAACGAACAGCCCGTGGGCACCGGCCACCGCATCCATGATCGGGGACCGGGCGGGGGCCACGGCGACGACGTTGCAGCCACGGCGGTATGCCTGCTCGACCAGGATCGACAGGCCCGGTTCGCTGCCGTCGGGGGTGGCGATCAGCAGGAGGTCCACGGGGCCCGCCCAGCCGGGGAGCTCCCAGCGCAGGGCGCCCGCGGCCGGCGCGACGCCGGTGGGGTGGATGCGGGTGACGGGGCAGGCGGCGCCGGCGAGGGCGCCGAGCAGCTCGGCGACGCCCGCCGATGCGGTGCCGGGGCCCGCGATGAGGACGGCGCGGGGGCGGCCCTCGGGTTTCAGGTCGTTGATCCCCGCCTCGGCGGCGAACCGCACGGCGGTGCGGACCCGGGCGCCGGCCTCGGCGGCCCCGCGGAGCAGCGCACGGCGGTCGGCCCGCGACAGCGCCTCGGGGTCGTCGAGCAGCGATTCGTCGAGCATGGGCGGCAGCCTCCGATCGCCGGGTCGTTACGCCGGGCGGCGGGCCTCGTCGACGAGCAGGACCGGGATGCCGTCCCGGACGGGGTAGGCGAGACCGCAGTCCTGGCCGGTGCAGATCAGCTCGCTGTCCTCCTCCTTGAGGGGGGCGTGGCACGCCGGGCAGGCGAGGATCTCCAGGAGGCCGGCTTCGAGCGGCATGAGCGGGGTCCCTTCGGGGCGGGTGCACTTGGCCTGGTCAGCGTACCGCCGCGGGGTGCGGCGTGCGGGGGTTGAGCGAGGCACGTGGGGTACGGGCGCACGGGCTCGCAGGGCGTGCGGGTGCTCCCGCTCCCGCCGCACAACCGCCCGCCCGCACACTCGTACGCCCGGGGCGCCGGGCGCCGGGCGCTGGGCGCTGGGCGCCCCAGGCGTACGGCCTCAGCCGCGGATGATCTCCAGTACCTCGTCCCGGATCCTCGTCATGGTCGCCTCGTCCTTCGCCTCCGCGTTCAGCCGCAGCAGCGGTTCCGTGTTGGAGGGGCGGACGTTGAACCACCAGTCGGCGGACGAGACGGTCAGGCCGTCCAGTTCGTCCAGTGCGAGGCCCTCGCGGCCCTCGTAGGCGGCCTTGATCGCGGCGAGACGGCCGGTCTGGTCGTCCACCGTGGAGTTGATCTCGCCCGAGCCGGCGTAGCGGTCGTACTCGGCGACCAGTTGCGACAGCGGGCCGTCCTGGCCGCCGAGGGCCGCCAGGACATGGAGGGCGGCCAGCATGCCCGTGTCGGCGTTCCAGAAGTCCTTGAAGTAGTAGTGCGCGGAGTGCTCGCCACCGAAGATCGCGCCGGTGCGCGCCATCTCGCCCTTGATGAAGGAGTGGCCCACGCGGGTGCGCACCGGTGTGCCGCCGCTCTCGCGGACGACCTCGGGCACCGACCACGAGGTGATCAGGTTGTGGATGATCGTGCCCGTGCCCCCGTGCCTGGCCAGCTCGCGCGCGGCCACCAGGGCCGTGATCGCGGAGGGCGAGACCGGGTCGCCGTTCTCGTCGACGACGAAGCAGCGGTCGGCGTCCCCGTCGAAGGCGATGCCGATGTCGGCGTGCTCCTCGCGCACCCGCTTCTGCAGGTCGACGATGTTCTTCGGGTCGAGCGGGTTCGCCTCGTGGTTCGGGAATGTACCGTCCAGCTCGAAGTACATCGGGACCAGGTCGATGGGCAGCCCGGCGAAGACGGTGGGCACGGTGTGACCGCCCATGCCGTTGCCGGCGTCGACGACGACCTTCAGATGGGGGGAGGTCGGAGCGCCTTCCTCAGCGGGGCGGTGGCGGGAGACGGGTGGGCGGATGGAGGTCAGGTCCACGAGGGAGCGCAGGTGCGCCGCGTAGTCCTCCAGTGTGTCGCGCCGGCCGATCGCTCCCGGCGTCCCCACCGACTCCGGGGCGCCGGAGTCCAGCCACTGCTCGACCAGTGCGCGGATCTCGGCGAGTCCCGTGTCCTGGCCGACCGGCGCGGCGCCGGCGCGGCACATCTTGATGCCGTTGTACTTGGCCGGGTTGTGCGAGGCGGTGAACATCGCGCCGGGCAGGTCGAACGCGCCCGACGCGTAGTACAGCTGGTCCGTCGAGCACAGGCCGATCTCGGTCACGTCGACGCCGCGGCCGGCCGCCCCGCGGGCGAAGGCGCGGGACAGGCCGGGGGACGAGGGTCGCATGTCGTGGCCGATCACGATCGCCTTCGCGCCGGTCACCTGCGCGAAGGCCGCACCGAAGAGCTCGGCCAGCGGCTCGTCCCACTGGTCCGGGACCACACCGCGTACGTCGTACGCCTTCACGATCTGCGACAGATCAGCAGCCACGACCAACCCTCCTGAGGTCTCAAGGATGAGCTCAACCTACCCGCTGCGGCGGACGGCCGGTGGTGCCCGGCCGGGCCGCAGCGAGCAGTTCCGAAGGAGTTCATACCGGACTCACCGGGCAGAGGGGGGTGCGATGGCTCAGGGAAGCATCCAGCCGAGTACCGGGGAGCTCTGTCCCACCACGATCAGGCACATCACCAGCAACAGGCCCAGACTCCACGGCAGTACCTTGCGCAGCAGGTCGCCCTCACGGCCGGCGAGGCCGACCGCCGCGCAGGCGATGGTGAGGTTCTGCGGGGAGATCATCTTTCCGAGGACGCCTCCCGAACTGTTGGCCGCGGCGAGCAGTTCGGGCGACAGGCCCGACTCGTGGGCGGCGCTGACCTGAAGGGCGCCGAAGAGGGCGTTGGCCGAGGTGTCCGATCCTGAGACCGCCACGCCGAACCAGCCGAGCACTGGGGACAGGAAAGCCAGTCCGGCGCCGGCCGCCGCCACGAAGTGGCCGATCGTTGCCGCCTGTCCGGAGAGGTTCATGACGAAGGCGAGCGCCAGTACGGACGTCACGGTGAGGATCGCGTACCTCAACTCGTGCACCGTCGCCGCCCATTCCCTGACCGCCACGCGCGCGTGCACCCCGAGCACGAGGGCCGTGGCCGCCCCGGCGAGCAGCACGAGTGTGCCGCCGGTCGACACGATGGGCCAGGTGAAGACGTTGGCGCCGACGGGCTTGCCGTTCGGGGCGGCGACGTTCAGGAAGGGCCAGTCGAAGGTGCGGGTCGCTCCGGCCAGCCAGTCCTTCACGGCGGGGATCTGGGCGATGGAGAAGACGGCGACGATCAGGGCGTAGGGGGCGTAGGCGCGCAGCACTTCGGGGCGCGGGTCCTCCTGGTCGAGGTCCTCGCTGCGCGCGCCGGTCAGAACCGCGGCGCGCACGGACTCGGTGGCGGGGACGCGCGCGTGGGGCACGGCGACCAGGGCGCCCGCGCCGACCAGGGAGGCGCCGATGTCGGCCAGTTGTGCGGAGACGTAATTGGAGGCGGCGAACTGGGCGGCCGCGAAGGCGGTCCCGCACACCAGCGCGGGCAGCCAGGTCTCCCGCAGCCCGCGCCGCCCGTCGACCAGCCCGACCAGCACGAGGGGCACGACCAGTGCGAGCAGCGGGGTCTGACGGCCGACCACGGAGGCGACGGAGTCCAGGGGAAGGCCGGTGACCTGGGCGAGCGTCACGACCGGCGTGCCCATCGCACCGAAGGCCACGGGGGCGGTGTTGGCGACCAGGGCGACGACGGCCGCGCGGACCGGGTCGAAGCCGAGGGCGACCAGCATCACCGAGCAGATCGCGACCGGAGCGCCGAAGCCAGCGAGGGCTTCCAGGAGCGCACCGAAGCAGAACGCGACGACGAGCGCCTGGATGCGGGGGTCGTCGGACAGGCGTCCGAACGAGCGGCGCAGGATGTCGAAGTGCCGGGTGCGGACGGTCATCCGGTACACCCACAGGGCGTTGACAACGATCCACATGATGGGGAAGAGGCCGAAGACGGCTCCCTGGGCGGCGCTGGAGAGCGTCTGGCCGAGCGGCATGCCGTAGGCGAGCCAGGCGACCAGGGCGGCGGCCAGAAGGCCGATCAGGCCCGCCTGGTGGGCCTTCATGCGGACGCCTCCGAGCAGCACGAGGACGATCAGGAGAGGAAGGGCAGCGACGAGGGCGGACAGGCCGAGAGAGCCGGCGACGGGTTCGAGTTGCTGGACGTACACGGACGCCTCCCCGATTTTCCGCATGGCGGAAAATGATTTCTCAACGAGTGACGGAATGGTCGTGTCCGCAACAACGCCACGTCAATGGGCGTGCAACGTTCAACAAAATGAGAGGAATGAGAGGGAGGAGCGGCCGGCCGCCTGGGCGCGGGGGCTCAGCTGTCCGGCGAGCGCAGCACCCGGAGATGGCCCCGACGGGCGACCTCCATCGGGTCCGCGGTACGGGCGCTGCCGCCGCCCGCGCCGGCCGTGCGCTGCTGCGGACGGGCCGCCTCGCGCACCGCGTTGGCGAGGGCCTCCAGGTCGTCACCGCTGGGGCGCGCGGGGGCCGAGCCGTCCAGGAGCCGGACGACCTCCCAGCCGCGCGGCGCGGTCAGGCGCTCGGAGTGCTCGGCGCACAGGTCGTAACAGTGGGGCTCCGCGTAGGTGGCGAGCGGGCCGAGGACCGCGGTCGAGTCGGCGTAGACGTACGTCAGCGTCGCGACGGCGGGTCGGCCGCAGGCGGTGCGCGAACAGCGACGTACAGGGCTCACGATGTTGGACGGTACCGCACTCTTGAGCGGGCCGCGACGACTCTCCCCCAGGTCACTCCACCGTGTCGTGCTGTGAATCGTCGCACACACCCCTCCGGGACGGTCCGGCTGACCTGCGCGGACACCCCGGGGCGGGATGCCGCACCGACCTGAAACCGGTCACCACTTGGTACAAAGCCCGTCATTTTTCATGAGGTCGGCGGTCCGGGAGAGTTGCGGAATCGAGCCCGAGCCTGGCCGGAATGGTCATCCTGCGACATGCCGCACGACCACCGCAGACGTCCCCCGGTGCGGCTCCGGCAAGGCCGGCTGGACGTCGCGCCGCAAGGGAGGCAGGGCGGTCGTGTGGGCGGGGCGCGGCGCCCCGGCGGGGACTACGCTTCGTTGTGATGGACAAGCCCGTACCGCCCCGCGCCGCAGCACCCGGTCCCCGCCGTCGTGACCGTCACGGCAGAGGCATGCGCGGACCCGTGGCGCCGCCGCAGGTGCCGCTCGCCGCGAGCCGCGCCGAGGCGTTCGCGGATCTCGTGCAGGACTCCGTGGAGCGTCTGGAGCGGCGCTGGCCGCAGCTCTCCGACATCGATTTCCTGGTCCTTGAGGTGCCGCGCCTCGACGGCCCCGGCCGCCTGTGGAGCGACGACGCAGTGCCCCTGGGCGGCACGATCCCGGCGCGCGACGGCCGCCGGGCGCGGGTGGTCGTCTACCGCCGCCCGGTGGAGATCCGCACGAAGGGCCGGGACGAGCGGGCCGCCCTGGTCCACGAGGTCGTCGTGGAGCAGGTGGCGGAGGTGCTGGGGCTCACTCCGGAGACGGTCGATCCGCGTTACGGCCAGGACTGACCGGCTGCCCGGCGGCCCTGGGGCCGGGGCGTACGCCAGGACCGGAGCGTCGGCGGGGGCGGACACACGCCAGGACCGGAGCGTCGGCGGGGGCGGACGAGGCCGCCCCCGCGGTCGTCACTTCTTCAGCAGCACCGACAGATCCTGGTCGGCCTCCGGCACCGCCACCGTCCCCCGGTCGTCCGGGAGACCCTGCACCGTGAACGCGGGCACGCCGCCCTCGCTCGCCACCTGGAGGGTGCGGGCGCCGTAAAGGGGCCCTCCGGAGACCCACTCCACGGTGAGCGCGTACGTCCCCTTGAGGCCGCTCGGTACGGGCATGTCGACGTCCTGTGTCGTACCGCCCTTGATCGTGAAGTCCTTCGTCACCGCCGTGCCGCCCTCACTGCCCGTGGACGCGGTGACCTTGGCGGTGGCCGTGCCGAACGGCGCGCTCAGCGAGAGCGTGGTCCCCTTGGCGCCGTTGCCGACGGCCGAGGCGCGCGTGCCGATCGGAGCGGTGGCCGGGATGAAGGCCGACTCCTGCTTGTCCCCCTTGCCCCGCACCACCTGCAGGGCGGCCACCACGGGGACCGCCGTGCCGGTGGGCGTGAGCACCAGGGAGCCCGCCTCGCCGCGTGTGACGTCATGGAGGTCGACGGTGGCGGTCATGTGGGACTTCACGTGCAGCGTCTCGTTCCCGGCCGGGGTGATGTCCCCGGAAGGGGAGGCGAGACGCACCTTGAGATCGGCGTCGGCGTCGCCGGGCGCGAAGGCGAACAGGCGGACGTCCGTGGCGTCCTTGGGGATGCCGGGCATGACCAGGGAGCCCGCCGGGTCCGTCGAGGCCGCCAGCCAGTCGCCGCCCAGCCTGTCGTCGAGGGCCTGTACGGCGGCGGCGACCCGGCCGCTGCGGACGCCCACGTGCACCGTGACGTCGCTCTCCTGCGCGTCCGTGGTCGTGGACAGCAGGACCGGCTCGCTGGAGTGCGGCGGGACCGTGATGCCGTCGGCGACGGTCGACTTCAGGGCGCCGTCCTTCCCGTACAGCTCGATGTCGACGACCGCGGCGGAGTCGTCGGGATTGGTCAGGTGCACGTAGTCGGTGCGGGAGGCGGTGGTGGCGGCTCCCGGGAACCAGAACTCGGTGTCCGGGGCGGTGCAGGTGGTGCCGAGCAGCCCTCGGCCGGTGCCCGCGGCGACCTGGGTGGTCTCCTGGACCGTCCAGCCGGGCGCGAACCGGCCCGTGGCGGTGCCGATGAGCGCGGGCGTGTCGGGGCCCGAGCTGTCGCCGGTGGCCGGGGTGCCGGGCTCCTTGGAGGGCACGGCCGGTGCGTCGGACTGCTTCTTGTCCTTGCTGTTCTTGCCGTCCTTGCCGTCCTTGCCGTCCTTGCCGCCCGTGCCGGAGTCCGGGCCGCCCGTGGCCTGTGTGCCCGCCGGGACGAGTTCGGCCTTGCCGCTGCCGCTCGTGCCCTTCGAGACGGGCGTGAAGGACGCGTACGAGGTCTCGGCGAGGTCGGAGGTGCTGGGCTCGGGGCACAGCAGACGGGTCCGCTCCACGGGCAGCCGGGCGGCCGTGCCCGCCGTGCCCGCCGTGCCGCTGCCGGACGCGTCCGGTGCGGTGAGCGCGGCGAATCCGGTGACGGCGGCGAGCGCGGTCGCGCCGGCGATCAGGGACAGGGTGGTGCGGTTCACTGCTGGCTCCCGTCGGGGCGCTCACTGTCGGTGCCGTGCGCCGGGTCGTACGGCGTGCCGTACCCCTGGGTGTACGTCGGGTCGTAAGGCGCCGCGGACCCGTAGCCGTACTGGGCGTCCTGGTAAGGGTCCGCCTGGTAGGAGTCCGTCTGGTACGGCTGCTGGTAGGCACCGGGCGGGTACTCCTGGGCGCCCTGGTACTGCTCGCCGCCGTAGGTGCCGTAGTCGGCGCCCTGGTATCCCGCCGTGTCCCACGCGCCGTACTCCGGCTGCTGCGGGACTGCGGCCGGCGCGGGGGCCTCCTCCGGAGGAGGAGGCGGAGCCTCGCCGTCCTGGCCGACTCCTTCGGCCTCGGCCTGAGCACGCAGCCGACGCGCACGGCGGCCCTCCCCGACGGTGTCCTGCGCGGGCACGGCGCGCTCCTCGGGGAGGTCGTCGTCGACGTCACGGCGGCGGCCCGGCAGAGCCAGCACCACGAGGACGACGGCGAGCGCACCCTGCGCCCACAGCCAGGCGGTGTGGCCGAACGGCGTGTCGTAGGTGACGTCCAACCTGCCGCCGGAGGCGGGCAGTTCGAAGCCCTGGGCCCAGCCGTCGACCGTGGTGCGGGTCAGCGGCCGGCCGTCCAGGGTGGCGGTCCAGCCCGCGTCGGCGGAGTCGGCGATCCGCAGGACGCGGTCCTCGGAGCCGGAGGGGATCTCGGTGTGGATCTCGACGGGACCGGCGGCGACCGGCTGCGGTGCGGCGGAGCCGCCGACGATCGCCGCGCGGGAGACCTGCCGGTCCAGCCGCCACAGGGCGCTTCCGTCCTGCTGGCTGAGCCGGCTCAGGCCGGGCGTGGCGTCCAGGACGCGGCTGACCTCGCGGGGCGCGCCCCTGCGGACGAGGACGTAGCGCACGGCGAAGCCGCCGAGTTCGTCCGCCTGGTCGGCTCCGGAGCCCGCCACCAGGTTGGCGACGACCTTGTCGAGCCGCCCGTTCTCGCTGCCCTCGGCGGCGAGTTCACCGTCGCCGAGGCGGGCGCCGGAGCCGCGGACCAGGGTGTAACCCACGCGCGCGGTGGAGTACCCGTCGAGGACGAGGGTGCGGGCCTGGTCGCTGGTGCCGCCCTCCTCGGCGACGAACGCGGGCACCTGCACGGGGTCGCGCCGCTCCAGGGGGCCGTCGGCGCCGCGGATCATCCATCCGGCGGCGATGAGCAGCGGGCCGGCCGCGGACGCGAACGCGATGAGCGCGGCGACCGGCTGACGCCAGCCGAAGCTCTGCTCGGCCACACGCGTGCGTGCGCCGTCCGCGCCGATCACGGCCGCCGTGAGGAGCGCGATCCCGTAGACGAGGGTCGCAGGTCCGGCCCAAGTGGAGCGGTTGGACAGGACCGCGAAGACGAGCGCCACCACGGCAACCGCCCACGCCGTCCGGATGCCCCCCTGGCGGTCGGTTCGCAGCAGGGCGGCCAGCGCGGCGAGGACCACGCCGATGAGCATCAGCCCACTGACGGTGCCCGGCCCGCCCGGACTCGCGCCGAGCAGGTCGGTGGCGGAGGCCGCGCTCGCGCCGTAGGCGAGTCCTGCCTCCTTGAAGAAGCCGAACGGCAGCAGCGACAGCGACCAGGGGGCGAGCATCAGCAGCGGGGTGCCCAGCTGGACCAGGAAGCGCAGGCCGTGAGCGGTGATGTCGTTCCTGCGCACGGCGAGCAGGGCCAGGCCGAGGACCAGGGCGATCGGCCACACGATCGGGGTGAACGCGGTGGCGAGGGTCAGCAGCAGGGCGTACGCCCAGGTGGCGCGCCAGCTGCCGCGCGTGCCCGGCGCATGGGCGAGCCCCGCGGCCGCGACGCCCGCGCGCGCGATGAGCGGCAGCAGGACCGCGAGGACCGCGGTCCCGATGCGGCCGCCGGCGAGGGCGCCCGTGGCGGCGGGCAGGAAGGCGTACGCAACGGAGGCCCAGGCGCGCAGCAGCCGCGACTCGACGACCGGACGCGAGGCGAAGTACGCGGTGAACCCGGCCAGCGGCACCGAGCAGACGAGCAGCACCGTGACCGCGAGTCCCGTGGAGCCGAACAGGATGCTCGCGAGCAGGGCGACGAGCGCGAGATAGGGCGGCGCCTGCTGGGTACCCCCCGCGCCGACCGGATGCCAGGCGTCGAGATACCGCGCCCACAGCTCGGAGGAGTCGGCGGGCGCGGGCAGCAGCGCACCTCCCGCGAGCGCGCCCCCGCCGAACAGGGCGCGGCAGGCGACCAGGGAGACGAGCAGGAGGACGGCGAAGAGCACCGGTCCGGGCTTGCGGGCGATGCGCTTGAGCCGGGCGAACTGCTCGACCTCCAGGAAGTCGGCGTCGTCGCCGCCGGGTCCGGATTCGATGGCCCCGCCGTGCCGGCCGGCCGAGGAGACCTCGGGGTCGGAGCGGCCCACGAGGCTGCCGGCGACCTGCTCGACGGTGGCCCGGACGGTCGCTCCGGGCGGCGGGAACAGCGGGCGCAGTTCGCCCTTGTCGACCTGCGGACGGCCGCGTCTGCGCCGCCCCGCGATGATCCGCTCCGGTCGCAGCAGGGTCCCCAGCAGGCCGCGCACCTCGTCGAGGGCCTGTCCCGGCGCCTTGCCGACCAGATACGCCACCGTGCGCAGCACGGTACCGAGCACCAGGCGGAGCAGGACCCAGGGCAGCTGTGCCGTCCGGGCGTTGACGAGGAGGGTGTAGACGGCCCCGGCCTTGTCCACCTTGTGCGGGGAGGCGGCGGTGCGGCCCACGCAGTCGACGGTGCGGCGCTCGCGGGAGGCGGCCTCGGCGTGCCGTACGACTGCGTCGGGGGCGATCAGGACGCGGTGGCCGGCGGCCTGGGCGCGCCAGCACAGGTCGACGTCGTCGCGCATCAGGGGCAGGTGCCGGTCGAACCCGCCGAGCTGCTCGAAGACGTCGCGCCGGATGAGCATGCCGGCCGTGGACACGGACAGCACCGGGCGGATGTGGTCGTGCTGGCCCTGGTCCTGTTCGCGGCGGTCCAGGCCGGTCCAGCGGCGGCCGGAGTTGGCGATGGTGACGCCGACCTCGAGGAGCTGCCGGCGGTCGTACCAGCCGCGGAGCTTGGGGCCGACCACGGCGACGTCGCGGCCCAGCTCGTGCTCCTGCTCCACGACGCGCAACAGCTCGGCCAGGGCGTCCGGTTCGGGTGCGCAGTCGTCGTGCAGGAGCCACAGCCACTGCACCGGCTCTCCGTATGGCAGCTCCGGCATGTCGTACGCCTCGTCCCGCCAGGTGCGGGTGACGGGGTCCCAGCCGCTGGGGCGCTTGAGGTAGGGCAGGTCGTCCGGGGTCAGCTGGGCCGCGGTGCGGCCCGCCTCGTCGACGGCCTGACCGAAACCGGTGCGCCGGGCGAGGTGGAGAACGCGCTCGGCGCCCAGGGCGTCGGTCAGCAGCCGGGCGGAGTCGTCCGCGCTGCCGGTGTCGGCCGCCACCGCGTTCTGCACGGGGCGCTCCTGGCCGAACAGCCCGGCGAGCACGTCGGGCAGCCACCGGGCGCCGTCGTGGGAGACGAGCACCGCGGTGACCACGTGGCGCGGGAACTCGGGCGGGCGGGTCGGCTCGAGCGGCGCCGGGCCGGGCTGCTCGAACGGAGCTGTGGCGGCGTCACGTTGGGCCGCCGTATGGCTGTGGACGGACATCGAGGTGCGGGCCCCGGTTCGATGGACTGCGGTGGACGCCTGTGCCCGCAGGGGGCAGCGGTGCGTCTCGGACGGAGGCCCACACTAACGGCTGGACAAGATCACGGCCCGCCGCCTGTGGACAGACCACCTGCGCCGGGCCGTTCGTTACGTAAGGGTGTGTGCCTTTTCATCGCTTGCCGACCGGGCCGGCCACCGCGCGTGCGTGCGCCTGCCCCACGGCATCCAGAACGCCTTTTCCGGACAGCGGGGCCGTCAGACGGCGGCCTTCTTGAGCCGGCGGCGCTCGCGCTCGGAAAGGCCGCCCCAGATACCGAACCGCTCGTCGTTGGCGAGTGCGTATTCGAGGCACTCCGAGCGGACCTCGCAGGCGAGGCAGACCTTCTTGGCCTCGCGGGTGGAGCCGCCCTTCTCGGGGAAGAAGGACTCGGGGTCGGTCTGGGCGCACAGCGCGCGCTCCTGCCAGCCGAGTTCCTCGTCCGCGTCGTCGACCAGCAGTTGCTGCACCAGCTCGGTCATGTGCGCCCCTCGTCTGTCTTTCGCGTCCCCGTGATGTAGCCGTTACCGAATCCGGCTGAACGACACGAGTGAAATTACAAGTGTGCCGATCCGGGCCAGTCAAGCCGAGATCTGCTATTGGGCCCCTTATTCACTCTGCGGAACCAAGGCCATGCGGAAAGTGTTCAAATCGACATAAACCCTGACACACAGCAGGGGTCCCGGCGGGCCTCCGACGACTCACAGAGAAGGACGCCCGCGGAATCGATCTCGTTCCGGCACGAGCGGCGAAGCGAACGGGATCACATTCGGATCACGAGATCGCAACGGGGTTCGTGCGCCTGGTTGTGCGCCATGTGTCCCCCCGACCGGCAGAACAAACCTTTCGTCTCCCGGATGAACCGGATGGGGTGAACCGGCTTCCACTTCCCGGACGTCAAGTTGACAGGCCGAGGTGTCAGCGGATGTCCTAGTGGGCATGCTCGCGAACTCGGCGCTCACCTCGACCCGCTCCACCGGGTCCCACGGTGCTGCACGTGCTCGCTGTAGCTGTTGCCGTTCCGGCTGTTGAGCCCTGCGCCCGCCCCCGCTCCGGCCGCCCTCGAGTCCACGCGACTCGGCTGTTGTTCCCTCCGCCCCTGCCGGGGCCCGCGCCACGCCCGTGACCCGGGCGGACGACGCGCGACATCCAGCCACCCGCCGCACTCCCCGCCGAGGACCCCGCACCCATGAACAGCGACAGCGACCTCCAGATCGCCGGCGACATCCTCGAAGTACCGCATCTGCTGCAGCCGCCGCGCGAGCACCCCGCCACGGTGGCCGAGTTCGCGGGTCTCGCCCGCTCCATCGCCGCCGACCGCTCCCAGTGGGAGCACCTCGTGCGGTACGACGCGACGTCCCGCTGGTACCACCGGCTGCGCACCGGCCCCGGCTACGAGGTGTGGCTGCTGTCCTGGGTGGCCGGGCAGGGCAGCAGGCCGCACGACCACGGGCGCTCGTCCGGCGTCCTGACCGTCCTGCACGGCGCACTCACCGAGCGCACGGAGCGCGGTACCCGCGCATTGCGTGCGGGGGCGCAGCGGGTGTTCGCACCGGGGTACGTACACGAAGTGGTGAACGACTCGCTGGATCCGGCGGTCAGCCTGCACGTCTACTACCCGGGCCTGACGGAGATGCCGATGCTCCCCGCGTCCCGCCTCCGCTCGGCCGGGGGGAGCGCCGTCGGCGCCCGCGCGGCGGAGCCCGGCACGGCGAACCCGGTCACGGCCTGAGCGACGGCCGCGCCCCCGTGGCGCGCGGCGCTGGCACTGGCACTGGCACTGGCACTGGCACTGGCAGCACGGTGACGCGCGGCGCGGGCACGGACACGGTGGCGCGCGGGGCGGGAGCAGAGGACCGCGGTCGCGCACAACCAGGTCACGCGTTGTCGTATCCGCCTGCAAGACTGGCTTCCATGCGCATTGTGGTTCTGGCAGGCGGTATCGGCGGTGCCCGGTTTCTGCGGGGTCTGAAGCGGGCCGCGCCCGACGCGGACATCACGGTCATCGGCAACACCGGCGACGACATCCACCTCTTCGGGCTGAAGGTGTGCCCGGACCTCGACACGGTGATGTACACGCTCGGCGACGGCATCAACGAGGAACAGGGCTGGGGCCGCGCCGACGAGACCTTCCACCTCAAGGAGGAACTCGCGGCGTACGGTGTCGGACCCGAGTGGTTCGGGCTCGGTGACCGCGACTTCGCCACGCACATCGTGCGGACGCAGATGATGAGCGCGGGCTATCCGCTCAGCGCGGTCACCGAGGCGCTGTGCGACCGCTGGAAGCCGGGCGTGCGGCTCATCCCCATGTCGGACGACCGCGTCGAGACGCATGTCGCCGTCACCCTGCCGGACGGCGACTCCGCCACGGGCCCCGGCGAGCGCAAGGCCATCCACTTCCAGGAGTACTGGGTGCGGCTGAGGGCCTCCGTCCCCGCCGAGGCTGTCGTGCCGGTCGGCGCCGAGCAGGCGAAGCCGGCGCCGGGCGTCCTGGAGGCCATCGCCGAGGCGGACATCGTGCTCTTCCCGCCGTCCAACCCGGTGGTGTCCATCGGCACCATCCTCGCGGTGCCCGGCATCCGCGAGGCCATCGCGGACGCCGGGGTGCCGGTGGTGGGCCTGTCCCCGATCATCGGTGACGCGCCGGTGCGGGGCATGGCCGACAAGGTGCTCGCGGCCATCGGCATCGAGTCGACGGCGGCGGCGGTGGCCGAGCACTACGGCTCGGGGCTGCTCGACGGCTGGCTCGTCGACACGGTGGACGCGGCCGCTGTGGAGCGCGTGGAGGCCGCGGGCATCCGCTGCCGCGCGGTGCCGCTGATGATGACCGACCTGGAGGCCACGGCCCGGATGGCCGGCGAGGCGCTGGCACTGGCGGAGGAGGTGCGGACCTCTTGAACGGGCTGCCCCCCGAGGGACCGGCCGGCGCCGCGGCCCTTCCCGGTTACCGGGTCTGGGCTCTGCCCGGTCTTCCCGAAGTCCGCCCCGGCGACGACCTCGCCAAGCTGATCGCGGCGTGCGACCCCGGGCTCGTCGACGGGGACGTGCTGCTGGTCACCTCGAAGATCATCTCCAAGGCGGAGGGGCGCGTGGTCCGGGCGGACGACCGGGAGGCCGCCATCGACGCCGAGACCGTGCGGGTGGTGGCCCGGCGGGGACCGCTCAGGATCGTCGAGAACCGGCAGGGGCTGGTCATGGCCGCCGGCGGGGTCGACGCCTCCAACACCCCGGCGGGGACCGTGCTGTTGCTGCCCGAGGACCCCGACGCGTCGGCCCGGGCCGTCCGGGACGGGCTGCGGGACGCGCTCGGTGTCGTCGTCGGCGTGATCGTCACGGACACCTTCGGGCGGCCGTGGCGCACCGGGCTCACCGATGTCGCCATCGGTGCCGCGGGCGTACGGGTGCTCGACGATCTGCGCGGCGGCGCGGACACGCACGGCAACCCGCTGAGCGCGACCGTCGTCGCCACCGCCGACGAGTTGGCCGCCGCGGGGGATCTGGTCAAGGGCAAGGCCGCCGGGCTGCCCGTCGCCGTCGTGCGAGGGCTGCCGCACGTGGTGGACGAGGACGACGGCGAGGGGGCGCGGGCGATGGTGCGCGATGCACGTGACGACATGTTCCGGCTGGGCACGTCCGAGGCGGTTCGGGAGGCGGTGACCCAGCGGCGTACGGTCCGGTCGTTCACCGACGAGCCCGTCGACCCCGGTGCCGTGCGCCGCGCGGTGGCCGCCGCGGTGACCGCGCCGGCGCCGCACCACACGACGCCGTGGCGGTTCGTGCTCCTGGAGTCCGGCGAGTCGCGCACGCGGCTGCTGGACTCGATGCGGGACGCCTGGATCGCCGATCTGCGGCGGGACGGCAAGAGCGAGGAGTCGATCGCGAAGCGCGTCCGGCGCGGGGACGTCCTGCGCAACGCGCCGTACCTCGTCGTGCCGTGCATGGTCATGGACGGGTCCCACGCCTACGGCGACATACGGCGGGACGCGGCGGAGCGGGAGATGTTCGTGGTCGCCGCCGGGGCGGGCGTGCAGAACCTGCTGGTCGCGCTCGCCGGGGAGCGGCTGGGCTCGGCGTGGGTGTCGTCGACCATGTTCTGCCGGGACGTCGTACGCGAGGTGCTGGGGCTGCCGGGGAACTGGGAGCCGATGGGGGCCGTGGCGGTGGGACATCCGGCCGAGGAGCCGAAGCAGCGGCCGAAGCGGGACGCGGAGGCGTTCATCGAGGTGAGGTGAGCGCGCTTGCGGGTACGGGCGCGCCCGGCGCGGCCCCGGGCCGCGGTCACGCCGCTCGCGGGGTACGGGTCCCGCCCGTGTCCGGCGTGCGCGCCCTCTACCCTCGTAGGCGCCCCGGATCCGTGGAAGCGGCGCCGGCGCCTGGCAGACCTCTTCAGCGGCATCCCCCGCAGCAGCCCCCAGGACCTCATGGCCGGACGATTCGCCCCTCGCCCCACCCGTACGACCGCGCGCGGTGGGCATGCCGTCGTGCCTGCCGGGGTACCGCGGCCGGC
The DNA here is from genome assembly GCF_042678285.1 of Streptomyces caeni. Classification (NCBI taxonomy): domain Bacteria; kingdom Bacillati; phylum Actinomycetota; class Actinomycetes; order Kitasatosporales; family Streptomycetaceae; genus Streptomyces; species Streptomyces caeni. Next base: position 25,583 of record NZ_JBHUDX010000153.1, on the reverse strand, counting down.
CGCGGCTCCGGGACGGCGGCGGACGTGGACCCCGCCCGGACCGCTGGATCTCGGACTGGTGCTCGGGCCGCTGCGGCGGGGGCCCGCGGATCCGACGTTCCGGGCGACGCCGGACGGCTCGGTGTGGCGGGCCAGCCGGACGCCCGTGGGACCGGGCACCCTACGGGTCGCGCTGCGGGGCGGGGCCGCCGAGGCCGAGTCGTGGGGGCCCGGGGCGCAGTGGCTGCTGGACCACCTGCCCGAGATGCTCGGCGCGGCGGACGACCCGGACGCGTTCCGGCCGCGGCACCGGCTGGTCGCGCTGGCGCGGCACCGGCGCCCGGGTCTGCGGCTGACGCGGACGGGGCTGGTGCTGGAGTCGCTGATCCCGTCGGTCCTGGAGCAGAAGGTCACCACGGACGAGGCGTACCGGGCGTGGCGGCTGCTCGTCCGGAAGTACGGAGAGCCCGCGCCGGGTCCCGCGCAGGGCCGGATGCATGTGATGCCGGCACCGCGGACATGGGCTCTGATCCCGTCCTGGGAGTGGCACCGGGCCGGGGTCGACGACAAGCGGGCGTCGACGATCCTGCGGGCGGTGCGGGTGGCCGCGCGGCTGGAGCAGGCGGTGGGGATGGAACCGGCCCAGGCGCAGGCGCGGCTGGAAGTGGTGCCGGGGATCGGGCCGTGGACGTCCGCGGAGACCGTGCAGCGCAGTCACGGGGCGGCGGACTCGGTGACCGTGGGGGATCTGCATCTGCCGGGCATCGTGGGTTACGCGCTGGCCGGGGACCGGAACGCGGACGACGCCATGATGCTGTCGCTGCTCGAACCCTATGCGGGGCAGCGGCACCGGGCGGCGCGGTTGATCCTGTTGAGCGGATGCGCGCCACCGCGGCGCGCCCCGCGGATGCGGCGGGGGGACATCGGACGGCTCTGACGGCTCTAGGGGGTGTTTCGAAAGTCCTGTGCGGTGCCCGCGGTGTCCGGCGCGTGCTCTCGGCGTGCCGGACGAAAGCCCTCGTACTGGACGTACTCGGGGTCTCGGCCGGTGCGGCGAGTGGGGGTGCCCCTGCTCGAAGAGCCTGGAGGAGCGTGCCGGGCGCCGTGGGTGCTGTGCGGGACTTCCGAAACACCTCCTAGCGGGCCCGTCGGGAGCGGGGGCCGGAGCCGCGCCCCGGCCCCCGTGCCGCCCCGGTCGGCCGCGCCCTCACCGGGCGGGGCGGCCGGACGTACCCGGGTTCCGGTGCGGCCTCACTGGTCCGACGAGAAGCGCACCGCGCCCGCCGGGATCCTGGCGTCGCACCAGACCCGTACTCCGTCGCGGAGTTCGTTGTCCGCGCCGACCACCGCGCCGTCGCCGATGACCGCGCCCGTGAGGATCGAGCGTTCGCCGATGCGGGAGCAGGCGCCGATCAGGGAGTCCGTGATCACGGCGCCCGGTTCCACGACCGCGCCGGACAGCAGCGTGCTGCCGGAGATCCGGGCGCCCTCCCCCACGAACGCCCCCTCACCGACCACCGTGCCGCCGGTCAGCTTGGCGTCCGTCGCGACCGACGCCGTCGGCAGGACCAGGCGGTCGCCGCAGCGCCCGGGCACCGCGGGGGACGGGGCGCGGCCCAGGACGAGGTCCGCCGAGCCGCGCACGAAGGCCGCGGGAGTGCCCAGGTCCAGCCAGTACGTGGAGTCGACCATGCCCTGCAGATGGGCCCCGGTCGTCAGGAGCTGCGGAAAGGTCTCCCGTTCGACGGAGACCGGGCGGCCCGCGGGGATCGCGTCGATCACCGAGCGGCGGAAGACGTACGCCCCCGCGTTGATCTGGTCGGTGACGATCTCCTCGGGGGTCTGCGGTTTCTCCAGGAACGCCGTCACCCGGCCCGTCCCGTCGGTGGGGACCAGCCCGTACGCCCTCGGGTCCGTCACCTTCGTCAGGTGGAGGGACACGTCCGCGCCCGTCGTCCGATGGGTGCGGACCAGGGCCCGGATGTCCAGGCCCGTGAGGATGTCCCCGTTGAAGACGAGGACCGGGTCGTCGGGGCCGGAGTGGAGGCGGCTCGCCACGTTGCGGATGGCGCCGCCCGTGCCGAGCGGTTCCTGCTCCGTGACGTACTCCAGTCGCAGGCCGAGGGCCGAGCCGTCGCCGAAGTAGGGCTCGAAGACCTCGGCCAGATAGGAGGTGGCGAGCACGATGTGCTCCACGCCCGCCGCCCTCGCCCGCGCCAACTGGTGCGTGAGGAAGGGGACCCCGGCCGCCGGGACCATCGGCTTCGGAGTGCGCACCGTGAGCGGGCGCAGCCGGGTGCCTTTGCCGCCGACCAGGAGGATCGCTTCTGTCACCTGTCGTCTCTGCTTCCTGCCGGGACCGGCCGACTGTCCGTCGGCCGGCCAGTGTATGCAGACCGTGTTGCGAGGACCGCTCAAGGCGTTGTGAGGACCGTTGGAGGTGCCTTCGACGACAGTGGGGTGTCCTTCGACGGCTGTGGGGGCAAGCCCCCCGCACACCTTCGTGCGGATGAACGCGTACGGCGTCTTGCGGGCCGTCGTCCGGTGTGGTGCCGGTCACCGTACGACGATGAGCGGGCGGTCCGTGCGACGTCGTGCGCCGGCCTCGTCCTCAGCGGCCCTGGTAGGCGGCCGCGGTGGCGCGGGCCGTGCCGAGTTTGCCGTAGAGCAGCCTTCCCGGGCACTCCGTGGCGAACCCGTCGCGATGGCCGGAGATCACATTCAGTCGTACGTTCTCACCCTTTGCGTAGAGATTGCCACCACCGGAGACCAGGTGTGTGGCGGCACGCGGATCCATGCTGGAGAGACCGAGTTTCCAGGCGGTGAGCTTGGAGAGGGCGGTGACCGCGGCGGCGGACGGGTTGCTGCCGGTATAGGTGCCGAGCACCGCGATCCCCGTGCTGTTGCTGTTGAATCCGAGGGTGTGCGCGCCCATGACGGGCTTCTCCACGCCCCCCGCGCGCCCCTCGTAGATGTTTCCGCACTTGTCGACGAGGAAGTTGTAGCCGATGTCCCGCCAGCCGCTGCTCACGACGTGGTAGCGGTAGATACTGCGGATGAGCGAAGGCGCCTGGGAGCAGGTGTAGTTGTTGCCCGAGGCCGTGTGGTGCACGAAGGCCACCTTCACGGTGCTCGTGTAGACGAAGCCCGTTTCCCGCAGGCTCTCGTCGGCCCCCCAGCCGCTGCGCGTGACGATGCGCGGCCGCGGGCCGATGTAGGGGCCCGTGCTGACCTGGCGCGCCTCCAGGTCCTTCTTCGTCGCCTCCCGGGTGAGCGCCGGGATCTCCGCTGTCCCCAGGGGTGCGAGGCCGGCGTTGGCGGCGGACGCCTCTGACACGGTGGACGCCGCTCCCGAACCGGTGGCCGATGCCGCCGCTCCCGAACCGGTGGCCGATGCCTCCGCGCCCGAACCGGTGGCCGATGCTTCGGCGCCCGTACCGGTGGCCGATGCCTCCGCGCCCGGCGCCCCCGCCGAGCCCGCGCCCTGCGCGCCGTGTGCGGGGGTGGTGCCGGCCGGCTCCGCGCCGGGGTCGACGAGTGCGACCCGGAGTCCGCCGGGAAGCCCCGGGCCGCGCGTCCCGCCGGACTCGTCCGCCTCGGCGCGTACTCGTACCTCGATGCCGTCCGAGTCGCCGACCCACAGGGGTGCCGTCGATCCGCGCACCCGGCTCGAACCGGCCTCGCCGGTGGCCGGGTCGGGGCCGTGGTCCGCGTTGTGCGTCTCGACCTCCTGCCATTCGGACCACCGGTCCGTGCCGCTGGCGCGGGTACGGATCTGGACGCGGCCGTGCAGTTCGGCTCTGGGGTCGTCCCAGACGACGCCGACAAGCGAGAAGGACCGTACGGCCCGGGGGGTCAGACCCCGTTCGGTCACCGCGCCGCCGCCACGAGGGCCGGTGAGGGGTACGAGGGGGAGGGACTGGGTACTGCCCGGAACGCCCGGCTCGGCGCCCGACCCGGCCGCCATGGCCGGGGAGGCGGGCGGCACGGTCAGGACCGCCGCACAGGCGACACCGATCAAGGAAGCTAGGTATCCACGCATGGCCACGATCTTGGGCATAGCCATACATGTATGTCCATCCGGGACTTGACGGGCCGTCGGCCGAACCGGTGGCCCTGAACACACCCGTCACACACCCGCCGGACCGTCCGGCGGGCCGCGCCCGCGTACGCTTGCGCGCGTGAACGCCACCGACCGCACCCCTGCCGACCTGCTGCGATCCGCACTCGCTGCGGACCCCGCGCGCCCGCTGGTGACCTTCTACGACGACGCCACGGGCGAACGCGTCGAACTCTCCAGGGCCACCTTCGCCAATTGGGTGGCCAAGACGGCCAACCTCCTGCAGGGCGACCTCGCCGCCGGGCCCGGCGACCGGGTCGCACTGCTGCTGCCCGCGCACTGGCAGACGGCGGTGTGGCTGCTCGCCTGCGCCTCCGTGGGTGCCGTCGCGGACGTCGGCGGCGACGCGGGCGCTGCCGACGTCGTCGTCACCGGGCCCGACACGCTGGACACGGCGCGCGCCTGCTCCGGGGAGCGCGTCGCCCTCGCCCTGCGCCCCCTCGGCGGCCGCTTCCCGCAGCCCCCGGCCGGCTTCGTCGACTACGCCGTCGAAGTGCCGGGCCAGGGCGATCGCTTCCAGCCCTTCGCGCCCGTCGACCCGGAGGAGCCGGCGCTCATCGTCGCCGGGGCGGAGCACACCGGCGCGGAGGTGGTGGAGCGGGCCCGTGCGGACGCCCCCGCGATCGGCCTGACGGGGCCCGGCTCCCGGCTGCTGTCCGGACTGCCGTACGACACCTGGGAGGGCCTGAGCGCCGGGCTGTACGCACCGTTGGCCACGGGAGGGTCGGTGGTGCTCTGCCGCCATCTGGAACGGCTCGGCGAGGATGCGCTGGCCAAGCGGATCGAGGACGAGAGGGTGACGACCACCGCGCGGTGAGACGCCGCCGCGGGCCGCGCGGGGCCGCTGGGGACCTTCCGCCCCCGGGCCGCGCGAGACGGCCGGGACCTTCCGCCCCCGGACCACACGAGACGGCCGGGACCTTCCGCCCCCGGGCCGGGGCACGGCCGCACACCGTGCGCCGCGGCCGGGGCGGGCAGCGGGCGCGGCGGGCGTACGTACCGGGCGTACGGGGGCACGGGCCCACGGCTCACGGCCCCTTGACCTCAGACCGCCGCATCCACCGCCAGGCCCCGAACGGCGCGCGGCGCGCAGTCCCCCGCCCCCCGTTCGGGCTAACACCGGCCGCCCCCAGCCCCCGCCCCGGGTCATGGTCGTAAGAGCACGACACGCTCGTACGCCACAAGGGGGTGGACCCGGCAGTGACTACCCAAGGCGCCCCACGGCGGCCAGGAGCGGACACCCCGCGCTTCCCCGGCCCCTCCCTCGGTCCCGCCCTCGGCGCCACACCCGCCGGCCCCGGCCTCATACGGCGCCGGCGCCGGCGCTGGATGCGCCGCTCCGCGCTCGGGCTCGCCCTGCTCGCGCTCGGGGCCGCCGGCGCCGGCTGGGCCGCGTACGAGAAGCTCGACTCGAACATCACCGCGGACAACGACGCCGCCTCCGAGCTCGCCCGGTACGAGAAGGAGCGGCCGACTGCGCTGGTCCGCGGCGCTCAGAACATCCTGCTCATCGGGTCCGACTCACGCGCGGGGGACGGCAACGGCCGCTATGGGCGGGACTCCGGGGCCGGGCGGTCCGACACCGTGATCCTGCTGCACCTCGCCGCCGACCGGCGCAGTGCCACCGCCGTCTCCCTTCCCCGCGACCTCATGGTCGATGTGCCGAGCTGCCGCAGACCGGACGGCAGCCGCACCGCGCCGGTGTTCACGATGTTCAACTACGCCTTCGCCGGCGGCGGCTCGGCGTGCACGATCCGCACCGTCGAGAAACTGACGGACATCCGCATCGACCATCACGTGGTGGTCGACTTCCACGGGTTCCAGGAGATGGTCGACGCGGTCGACGGCGTCCAGGTGTGCCTGAAGGCGCCGATCGACGACAAGGACGCCCGGGTGAAGCTGCCGGCGGGCAAGGTGACGCTCGACGGCGAGCAGGCGCTCGGCTACGTACGCGCCCGCAAGAGCCTCGGCGACGGCAGCGACACGGACCGCATGGAACGCCAGCAGCGCTTCCTCGGCGCACTCCTCGGCAAGGTGCGCAGCGACGGCGTCCTGCTGAATCCGGCGAAGCTGTACCCGGTGCTGGACGCCGCCACCTCGTCCCTCACCACGGATCCGGATCTGGCGAACCTGCGCGGGCTCTACGACCTCGTGCGCGGGCTGCGGACGCTTCCTCCGGAACGGGTGCAGTTCCTCACGGTGCCGCGCACCTCGTACCCGTCCGACGTGAATCGCGACCAACTCGTACAACCCGCGGCGGGGAGACTCTTCGCGCGGCTGCGCGCGGACCGGCCGGTGGAGGTCGCGAAGCAGCTCCCGGACATTTCAGCCGCACAATCGAGCGCCGCGGCGCCCGCACCGCCCGGTTACGGTGACCGTGGGGAGTCAGGCGACGACGGAATGTCGAACGGAAAGCGGACCCCCGCTCCCGAACCCACGCCCACATTCCGCGGAAACACGGCCGCACAGGACGCCTGCGGGTAAAGCACACACCAAGCGGGGGGACTGCGGAGCTAAGAAGTCTTCGAGAAATGGGGCGGATTGCCCAGTTGTAGGGGAGTGGAATTTGTCACCGCCGTCGCTTGACGCCGAACTGGGCGGATAGTGTGAGCGGTCCGGTGCTACGCCCACGAGGTCCGACCTGGGTTCGCGCACTGGGCGAAGAGACCCGAGCGCCTCGAGGGGGAAGGCGCCGCGTGGCCCCGACGGAGGATTCGGACAACCGTGGACGCGCAAGGCCGTGGGCGGGCGGACAACATCGACCCCGCAGACCAGTGGGTACTCAACCCGAACACCGGCGAATACGAACTGCGACTGAGCCCTTCCGCTCCGCAGTCGACCGTGCCCAGACCGCGGCGCGGGGCGCCCGCGGGGAACGCGCGGGGGGGCACGCGCACGGCTCCTGGCCCCCGAGGCCCGGAGCCCGACGCCCTGCCGGGCCAGCGCCGCCGCCGGGGAGCACCGGACGAGCCGCCCGGGCGGCGCCGGGGCCGCACCAAGTCCAAGCAGGGCAGGGGGAAGAAGATCCTGCTGTGGACCGGCGGCAGCATGGCGCTCATCCTGGTCGCCGTCACGGGCGCGGGTTATCTGTACCTCAAGCACCTCGAGGGCAACGTCACCACGACGGACGTCGGCGACGCCGCGAAGAAGGGCTTCAGCAAGGACGAGGCCTTCAACATCCTGATCATCGGTACCGACAAGCGCACCGGCAAGGGCAACACCGGCTACGGCGACAAGGGCAGCGTGGGGCACGCCGACACCAACGTCCTGCTGCACGTGTCCAAGGACCGGACGAACGCGACCGCGCTGAGCATCCCGCGCGACCTGATCGTCGACATCCCCGACTGCCCGACAAAGCAGCCCGACGGCACCACCAAGGTCATTCCCGGTACGCAGAACGTCCGCTTCAACACGAGCCTCGGCCAGGACGGCCGCGACCCCGGCTGCACGATGCGCACGGTCAAGGCGGTCACCGGCATCACTCCCGACCACTTCATGATGGCCGACTTCAACGCGGTGAAGACGCTGACCACGGCGGTGGGCGGCGTCGACGTCTGCGTAGGCAAGCCGATCAACGACAAGGAGTCGCACCTCAAGCTGCCCAAGGGCGAGTCCACGATCGAGGGCGAGCAGGCCCTCGCGTTCGTGCGCACCCGGCACAGCTTCGGCAACCAGGGCGACCTGGACCGGATCAAGGTGCAACAGCAGTTCCTCGGCGCGCTGGCCCGCAAGATGACTTCCAGCGACACACTCACCGACCCCGGCAAGCTGCTGGACCTGGCGGAGGCCGCCACCAAGGCGCTCACCGTCGACACCGGCATCGGCAAGGTGAGCACGCTCAGGGACGTCGCCCTGGAACTGAAGAAGGTACCGCCGAAGAACATCACCTTCACCACGGTGCCGGTGAGGGACAACCCCGCCGAGAAGATCAGGGCGACGGTCGTCCTCGACGAAACGCCGGCCAGGCAGCTGTTCCAGATGATCAACGACGACGACTCGCTGACGGCGGTCAAGCAGAAGAAGAAGCAGGAGAACGCCGCGGTGGCGGCCCGGCTCAAGGGATCCCGCTCGGCCGCCTCCGACGTCCGTGTCGACATCTACAACGGCGGCGCGCCGTCCGGCAGCGCACAGGAAACTCTTAACTGGCTGCAGAACAATGAGGGAGTTCTCAAGTCCAGCCAACTCGGTAACGCGACCGCAACCCTCGCCAGGACGACCCTCGAGTACTCTCCGGACCAGGCCGACCAGGCACGCAAACTGGCGGACATCATGGGGTTGCCCGCGTCGGCGATGAAGCCGGGCAAGAGCGAGAAGAACGCCCAGGGTCTGCCTGCGATCGTGCTGACCCTCGGCCAGGACTTCAAGGGGGCCGGGGTCTCTTTGAGCGCGCCCGCCAAGGCGCCGGAGAACATCCAGAAGGCCACCGCGGACAAGCAAGTGTGCTCGACGTGATGACCTGACGACCGGTTTACGCGTCTTACTGGACGCGGACGCGCCCGGCGGGTGTGCGACCCGGCGGGCGCGCCGTGTCGGGAAGGGGACGCGCAGCACATCCGTTGGGGTGCCACGGGCGTCTCACCGTACGGCGAATGTTCCGGAAGAGCGCATCCTGGCGGACTCCGGAGCCATGGGACGGACCGGCGTGTGTCGGGCGCAGGGTGGGGAGGGCAGGGACTTGGTGCAGAGCAGTGTGCGTCGAAAGGGGGCGCGACCACGTGACCGGGACGCCGGTGAGCTGGGCTGGGACGACAGTCTGTACGAGCGCGGCGGCGACGCCGTTCAGGACGGCGACGGTCCGCCGTCGGCGCCGCACGGTCAAGGCCGGCGCGGTGGCGAACCCCCGCGCCGCAGGCGCCGCGTCCTGCGCTGGTCGGCGACTGTTCTGGCGGTCGTGATACTCGGCACCGCCGGTGCCGGATATCTCTACTACCAGCATCTGAACGACAACCTGAAGAAGGACGACCTCAACATCGGGGACGAGAAGGACCGTGCGTCCGTGTCGAAGCCGAACGCCGCGGGCCAGACCCCCCTGAACATCCTCCTCCTCGGGTCGGACGCGCGTGACTCCGCGGAGAACCAGAAGCTCGGCGGCGCGAGGGACACGTTCGGGGCTCCGCCCCGCGCCGACGTCCAGATGCTGCTGCACGTCTCGGCGGACCGCACCAACATGTCGGTGGTCAGCATGCCGCGCGACACCCTGCTGCAGATCCCCAAGTGCACCGATCCGAAGACCGGGCGCGTCTACCCGTCCTCGACGCTGGCGATGACGAACGACTCGCTGGGCCGCGGCGGCCCCGGTTGCACGGTCGCCACCTGGGAGAAACTCACCGACATCCACATCGACCACTTCATCATGGTCGACTTCGCGGGCGTGGTGTCGATGGCCGACGCGATCGGCGGCGTGCCGGTGTGCGTGGACAAGAACATCTACTCCCGCACCGCCTCCGGCCACGGCTCGGGCCTGAAGCTGAAGGCGGGCACCACCTACGTCAAGGGCACGCAGGCCCTGCAGTGGCTGCGCACCCGCTATGGGTTCGAGGACGGCAGCGACATCGCCCGGACCAAGGCGCAGCACCAGTACATGGGCGCGCTGGTACGCCAGCTGCGCGCCAACGCCACCCTGAGCAACCCGGACAAGCTGCGCAATCTCACGGAGACGGCCACCAGGGCGCTCACCGTGGACAAGGGGCTCGGCACGGTCGCCAAGCTCTACGACCTGAGCGGCGAGCTGAAGAAGGTGCCCGCCGACCGCATCACGATGACGACGATGCCGTACGTGTACTCCGGCGCCCGGGTGCGGCCCAAGCCCGGTGACGCGGAGCAGTTGTTCCGTCTGGTGCGCGAGGACATCCCGCTGGACGGCAAGGGCGAGAAGAAGAAGCCCGCGGCCGAGACGACGGTGGCGCCGACGGACACCGACGACAAGATCGCGGTGCAGGTGCAGAACGGCACCCGGACGTCCACGCTGGGGCCGGTGAGCGGACGGGCGGGCACGGTGGCCCAGCTCCTCGTCGGCAAGGGCTTCACCCAGGCCAGGAAGGACTCCTCGGTGGTGCTGGCCGAGGACAGGACGGTGGTCCGCTACCCCAGCGCGGACCTGAAGGGCGACGCCCAGCGGGTCGCCAAGGCCCTGGGGATCCCGGCGAGTTCGGTGAAGAAGTCGACGGACGTCTCCGGAGTCACCCTCGTCGTGGGCGCCGACTGGCGGTCGGGCACGGCCTACGAGGCACCCGCGGAGGACAACACGACGCCGTCGTCCGCGGACGCGCTCAACGGGGCGACGAAGAAGTGCATGACGGTGGACCCGAACTACACCTGGTGACCGACCGCCTCGGGGCCCTCTCCACCACGGCGGGGCCCCGACCGGGTGCGGATCCCGTCAGCCGGAGACGACGACCGCCGGCCGCCGCGATGCGATGACCCTCTTCGCCAGTGCCTTCGGGCTGGTCAGGAACCCCCAGCCCCACGACATGTGCATGGTGGCGAGGGCGACGGGGATCTGCAGCCGCGCTGTCAGCGGCAGGCCCCTGCCCGCGGGGACGGAGCCGAGGACGATCGCCGCGAGATAGCCGCCGGGGACCACGAAGCCCCACGGGGTCAGCGCGGCGCCCGCCACGATGCCCGCGGCGATCGCGCAGACGGCGGCCGGCGGGGCGAGATAGCGCAGGTTGATGGAGCCCTGGTGGAAGCGGGCGACGACGTGCCGCCAACGCCCGTAGTCCTTGTACTGCTTGGCAAGCGCGCGCACCGAGGGCCGGGGGCGGTACGACACCCTCAGCTCCGGCGAGAACCAGATGAGGCCGCCCGCCTCGCGGATGCGGAAGTTGAGCTCCCAGTCCTGGGCGCGGATGAACTCCTCGTTGTAGCCGCCCTGCTGCTCCAGGGCCTCGCGCCGGAAGACACCGAGATAGACGGTCTCCGCCGGGCCGGCCTCGCCGCCCGTGTGGAAGGCGGCGTTCCCGACGCCTATCTTCGAGGTCATGGCGGCGGCGACCGCGTGCTCCCAGTCGTTCTCGCCCTCGGCGTGCATGATGCCGCCGACGTTCTGCGCGCCGGTCTCCTCCAGGAGGCGTACGGCGGTCGCTATGTAGTTCGGCGAGAGCATGCCGTGACCGTCGACGCGGACCACGATCGGGTGGCGGGACGCCTTGATGGCGGCGTTGAGCGCGGCGGGCGTGCGGCCGGTCGGGTTCGGGACGGTGTGCACGCGCACGCGTTGATCGGATGCCGTCTCGCGGACCAGTTCCGCGGCGATCTCGTCCGTGCGGTCCGTGGACGGGCCGAGGGCGATCACGACCTCCATCTCGCCGCCGTACTCCTGGGCGAGGATCGCTTGGACGGCTCCGCGCAGGTGCCGCTCCTCGTTGAGGACGGGCATGATCACGGACACGGCGGGGAGCTGCACGTCGGGCTTCGCGTTCATAGGGGCCTCACGTTACCGCGAACGGGGGACACCGGTGCGCGCCGCCCGGGCGCCGCCCCGAGCCGCAGATCGTATGGGCCTACGGTGCTCACGGATCCCACGCCCAGCCCCGCGGAGGTGTCCCCCGTGCCCGCACCGACCCGCTCGCCCGTGCGCCGTCCGCCGGTCCGCCGCTCCCCCGGGCGGCGGCCGCGTGTCCCGCGGAAGAGGCCCGGCTGGGCCGTCCGGGCGATCACCACGCTCTCCGTGGCCGTCCTCGCCTCGGCCGGCATCGGGCACGCCGTGATCACCAGCCTCGACGAGGACATCGCCCGGGTCGATCCCTTCAAGGACATGAAGAACCGCCCCGCGGCCGGCCACGGCATGAACATCCTGCTGGTCGGCACCGACGGCCGTGACAGGATCACGGACGCGCAGCGGCGGGCGTACCGCCTCGGCGGCGCGGCCTGCCACTGCACCGACACGGTCATGATCGTGCACATCTCGGCGCACCGGGACCGGGCCACCGTCGTGAGCCTGCCGCGCGACTCGTACGCGCAGGCCCCGGCGCACACGGACCTGACCACCGGGCAGCGGCACGGCGCCCATCCGATCAAGCTGAACGCCGCGTACGCGGAGGGCGGCCCGAACCTGACGGTGCACACGATCGAGAACATGACCCACCTCAAGATCGATCACTATCTGGAGGTCGACTTCGTCAGTTTCATGAAGACGGTGGACGTCCTCGGCGGCGTCCGGGTGTGCACCCCGCAGCCGATGAAGGACCCGTACACCGGACTCGACCTGCCCGCGGGCACGCATGTGCTCAAGGGCGGGCAGGCACTGCAGTACGTGCGGTCCCGGCACGTCGACGGGGCCTCCGACCTGGGCCGGATGCAGCGGCAGCAGAGGTTCCTGGCGGCACTCATCGACCGGGCGACGTCGTCGGGCGTGCTGCTGAACCCGATCAGGTTCCGGGACGTGACACGGGCCGTGCTGGGCTCGGTGCGGGCGGACCGGGGCTTCGGCACGAACGAGCTGCTCGACCTGGGCCGGGTGATGCGGAACTTCTCGCCGCGCTCCTCGGAGTTCACCACCGTGCCGATCGCGCAGATGGGCTACCGGGGCGACGACCTCGGCTCGACCGTGAAGTGGGACGACGCGAAGGCCGGTGCGCTGTTCCAGTCGCTGCGCGACGACAGGCCGCTCATCCCGCCCCACCCGGAGAAGAGGGGCCCGGCGGCGACGCGGGTGGAGGTGCCCCCGCAGCAGATCCGGGTGCGGGTCGAGAACGGGACGGTCACGGAGGGGCTCGGCAGGCGCATGGACGACGCGCTCGCGGCCACCGGATTCCGGACGACGCGGCAGCCGGGGAACGCGGCGAACCGGGCGGTGCGGCGCACGGTCGTCGTCTACGACCCGCGCTGGGACCGCTCGGCGAAGGCTCTCGCCGCGGCCCTGCCGGGCAGCGAACTGCGCCCGGCACCGGGCCAGGGTCCGACGCTGAAGGTGATCGCGGGCGCGGACTTCAAGGAGGTGCGGCCGGTGAGGGCGGCGGGCCCGAAGGGCCCGCAGGAGGTGGTGACCGGGGACCAGGTGGTGTGCCCGTAGGGCCAGGGCCCGCCACGGTGCCCTCGGCCCCCTCGGCCCCCTCGGCCCCCTCGGCCCCCTCGGCCCCCCTCGGCCCCCCTCGGTCCCGGCTCAGTCCTCCTGGCTCTCCGCCGTCCGCCTCTCCCGCAGCTCCTTGATCGCGCGGCGCCGGGCGAGCCGGTGGGTGCGGCGGATCTGGGCCTCCTGGTAGCGGCGCTTGTCGCGCTCCGTCTCGGGTATGACCGGCGGCACCCGCCGGGGTTTTCCGTCGGCGTCGACCGCCGCGAAGACCAGGTACGCCGAGCCGACCTGGGTGGGTGGCGCCGACTCGTTCCAGCGTTCGGCCAGGACGCGGACGCCGATCTCCATCGAGGTGCGTCCGGTCCAGTTGACCTGGGCCTTCACATGGACGAGGTCGCCGACTCTGACCGGCTCCAGGAACGCCATCTCGTCCATGGACGCGGTCACGGCCGGGCCGCCGGAGTGCCGGCCGGCCACGGCCCCCGCCGCGTCGTCGACGAGTTTCATGATCACGCCACCGTGCACCGTGCCCAGCAGGTTGGTGTCGTTGTGGCTCATGATGTGGCTGAGGGTGGTCCGGGACGCCGCGGTGGGCTTCCCGGGGAGATCACCCATGGTTTCGCCCGGAAACGCGATGTCCGGGGCAGGGGCCTGGTCTGTCATGACGTCCACCTTATGCCGGGCCCGTCATCGGGAGACTTTGTGTCAGCTTCGCAACAGCACTGACCCCGTTCTTCACCGGCCCTTGTAAGGCGCACGGCCCCACCCGGCACACTGGGGCCCATGAACGAGTGGCCCGAGGGATCGTCCAACGACAGCCGCGGCGACAGCTACGGACGCGGCAGCACCAGTGCGCGGCCCGAGGGCGCCCGCGTGATGCGTCAGGTCCGGCGCGGGCCGGGCGGGCCCGGCGGCCCTCAGGCCGCGCCGCAGTACGGCGGGGTACCGCAGCAGCCGGCGTACGGCGACCAGAGGGACGACGCCTACGACAGCGGCTACAACACGGGCCAGGTCTACGGCGGCGGCCGGCGCGGCGGGGGTTTCATACCCAACGACAACGATCCGGACCCGGAGCTGGAGCGGTACCGGCCGCAGCCGAACTGGCGCCGGCGGATCAAGTGGACCGCGATCACGCTGGTCACCGCGCTGGTGGTGACCTCGGTGGCCACATACTTCTGGGCCGACTCCAAGCTCCACCGCGATGTCGACCTGTCCAAGGTGATCGACCGGCCCGCGTCCGGCAAGGGCACGAACTACCTGATCGTCGGGTCCGACAGCCGCGCGGGCATGTCCGCCGAGGACAAGAAGAAGTTGCACACCGGGTCCGCCGAGGGCAAGCGCACGGACACGATGATGATCCTGCACACCGGTGACAACGGCTCGGCGCTGATCTCCCTGCCCCGTGACTCGGACGTGGAGATCCCGACCTTCAAGGGCTCCGAGTCCGGCAAGATCTACCAGGGCACGGGCCGCCACACGAAGCTGAACGCGGCGTACGCGACGGACGGCCCCGAACTCCTGGTGCGTACGGTCGAGTTCAACACCGGGCTGCACATCGACCACTACGCGGAGATAGGCTTCGGCGGCTTCGCGAAGATCGTGGACGCGGTCGGCGGTGTCGAGATCACGATCGACAAGGGCTTCAAGGACAAGTACTCCGGCGCCGACTTCCAGGCGGGCAAGCAGACGCTGAACGGCGAGCAGGCCCTGGCCTTCGTCCGCACCCGGCACGCCTTCGCCACGAGCGACCTGCAGCGCACGAAGAACCAGCAGAAGTTCCTGTCGGCGCTGGCCCACCAGGTGGCGACCCCGTCCACGGTCCTCAACCCCTTCAGGCTCTACCCGACGATGGGCGCGGGCCTGGACGCGCTGACGGTCGACAAGGACATGAGCCTGTGGGACCTGGCCGACATGTTCTGGTCGATGAAGGGCGTGTCCGGCGGCGACGGAACGTCGATGAACATGCCGATCTCCGGCTCGACCGGCGGCAACCTGGTGTGGGACAAGGCCAAGGTCAAGACGCTGGTGAACGAACTGAAGAACGACGAGAAGGTGACGGTGTCGGGCAACTGATCCCCGCGCCCACCTCACCGTGAAGGGCCCCGCCGGACTGCTTCGGCGGGGCCCTTCACATACGGGTCAGCAGGCGCAGAGGCAGAAGGGGTGCCCCGCCGGGTCCGCGTACACACGCCAGGTGCGCGAGCGGTCCTCCGTGTCCAGCGGCCTGGCGCCGAGCGCGAGGACACCCTCCTCGGCCGCCTCCAGGTCGCTGACCGCGAGGTCCAGGTGCAACTGCTGCGAGGCGTCCGGGGCCGGCCACTTCGGCGGTGCGTACCCGGGCGCGGCCTGGAACGACAGCGACCCGCCACCGGGCACCTTCAGGTCGGCCCAGTCGCCGTCCCCCTCCACCGTGCCGCCGAGCAGTTCGGCGTAGAAACCCGCGAGCGCGCGCGGGTCGGGGCAGTCCAGGACGACGGCGCCCAGCTTGGCGAGAGCCATGACTTCCTCCTCGTGTGTCTGCGGATCCGTCCGCGAATCCGCGTTACCTGTAGAAGCGATCAACAGGTAACTGTTACCGCATGCTTCCGTATAAGAGGTAACGTCGCAAGGGGAAATCCGAGAGGTAACGTCACGAGCATGAGGTCGCAGACATGAGCGACAGAGCCCCCGGTGGCCTCGCCCTGGTGGAGGCCCTGGTCAACACCCTCGACCTGGAGTCGGGCGCGGACCGCCTGGACACCCCCGAGGGACGCGCCGAGTTCGGCGTCGCGGAGCGCGACCTGGCCGAGGTGCGCGAGCTGCGGGAGTCGCTGCGCGCCGTCTGCCTCGCCCACGCGGGCCACGCGCCGCACCGCGAGGTGACGCCCCTGGGCCGGCTGCTCGCCCGGGCGCCGCTGCTGGTGGCCGTCGACGAACGCGACGGCTCGGCGGTCCTGGCGCCCGCCGACGGGGGGCCCCTGCGCTCCCGGGTCGCGGCCGCCGTCGCCGAGGCGCTGACCGCGGGCACCTGGCTGCGCCTCAAGGCCTGCGAACTGCCCGAGTGCCACTGGGCGTACTACGACCGCAGTCCGGCCGGGAAACGGCGGTGGTGCTCGATGTCGGTGTGCGGGGCACGCGCGAAGATGCGCCGCTACCGGGCCAAGTAGACAGGCGGACCGCGTAGTCGGGCACTCTCCGGCCAAGGGCGACCGCGGTGGTGCAGAATGCAGCAGGACGCCGGTCCGGCCGACTGAGCCTCGGCCGGACCGGCGTCACCCGTCCTGCTACGCGGTGGGCCGGCCCATCGCCCGGTACGTCCACCCGGCCCGCCGCCACAGTTCCGGGTCGAGCGCGTTGCGGCCGTCGAGGATCACGCGGGAGGCGACCGCCCTGCCCAGCACCGCCGGGTCCAGCTCGCGGAACTCGCGCCACTCGGTGAGGTGCAGCACGACATCGGCCCCGCGGACCGCTTCCACGGCCGAGCGGGCGTACCCGAGCGTCGGGAAGACCCGCCGGGCGTTGTCCATGCCCTTGGGGTCGTAGACGGTGACCTGGCCGCCCTGGAGGTGGATCTGCCCGGCGACGTTCAGCGCGGGCGAGTCGCGCACGTCGTCGGAGTCGGGCTTGAACGTCGCGCCGAGCACCGCGACCCGCTTGCCGAGGAACGAGCCGCCGCCCAGCGCCTCGCGCGCCATCTCGACCATCTGGCCGCGTCGGCGCATGTTGATGGAGTCGATCTCGCGCAGGAAGGTCAGCGCCTGGTCGGCGCCCAACTCGCCCGCGCGCGCCATGAAGGCGCGGATGTCCTTGGGCAGGCACCCGCCGCCGAACCCGATGCCGGCCCGCAGGAACTTCTTGCCGATCCGGTCGTCGTGGCCGATGGCCTCCGCCAGGAGGCCCACGTCGGCGCCGGCGGCCTCGCACACCTCCGCCATCGCGTTGATGAAGGAGATCTTGGTGGCGAGGAAGGAGTTCGCCGAGACCTTCACCAGCTCGGCGGTCGGGAAGTCGGTGACGATGAAGGGCGAGCCCTCGGTGACCGGGGTCGTGTACACCTCGCGCAGCAGCTTCTCGGCCCGCTCGCTGCGCACGCCGACCACGATCCGGTCGGGGTGCAGCGTGTCCTGCACGGCGAAGCCCTCGCGCAGGAACTCGGGGTTCCATGCCAGTTCGGCGTCCTCGCCGACGGGCGCGTGCGCGGCGAGGTAGGCCGCCAGGCGGTCCGCGGAACCGACGGGCACCGTCGACTTGCCGACGACCAGGGCGGGAGCCCGCAGATGCGGCGCCAGGGACGCGATCGCGGCGTCGACGTACGACATGTCGCACGCGTACTCGCCGTGCTTCTGCGGGGTGTTGACGCACACGAAGTGGATGTCGCCGAAGTCCGCCGCCTCGGCCCAGTCCATGGTGAAGCGCAGCCGCCCGGTGGAGCCCTCGATCCCCGTGACGTGCTTGCGCAGCAGTTCCCCGAGGCCGGGTTCGTACATCGGGACCTCGCCCCGCTGCAGCATCTCGATCTTCTCGGGAACGACGTCGAGCCCCAGCACCTCGAACCCCAGCTCGGCCATGGCCGCGGCGTGTGTCGCGCCGAGATAGCCGGTGCCGATCACGGTGATCTTGAGGCTCATGGGTGCTCCAGAGATATGCGGCGAATCCGAGCCGAGCATAGCCGGGTGCTTCTGCGGGCACGTTTCCCGCTGTCGCCAAGCTCACGTATCACTCGGGTGGGCGTACCTCTAAAATCTGGGTTACTTAACGGTAATTAGCGTCGGCACCACTGTGTCTTTGGAGCGTGAGAGACCTTGGCCGGATCGGCTGACTTCGACCTGTACCGCCCGTCCGAGGAGCACGACATGCTCCGCGACGCCATCCGCTCGCTGGCGGAGGCGAAGATCGCGCCGCACGCCGCCGCGGTGGACGAGGAGGCGCGGTTCCCGCAGGAGGCGCTGGACGCCCTCGTCGCCAGCGATCTGCACGCGGTCCACGTGCCCGAGGAGTACGGCGGCGCGGGCGCCGACGCGCTCGCCGCGGTCATCGTGATCGAGGAGGTGGCGCGTGTGTGCGCGTCCTCCTCCCTGATCCCCGCGGTGAACAAGCTCGGGTCCCTGCCCGTGATGCTCTCCGGCTCCGAGGAGCTGAAGAAGAAGTACCTGGGCCCGCTGGCCAAGGGCGACGCGATGTTCTCGTACTGCCTCTCGGAGCCGGAGGCGGGCTCCGACGCGGTCGGCATGAAGACACGGGCGGTCCGCGACGGCGACCACTGGGTCCTCAACGGCGTGAAGCGCTGGATCACCAACGCGGGCGTATCCGAGTACTACACCGTGATGGCGGTGACCGACCCCGACAAGCGCTCCAAGGGGATATCCGCGTTCGTCGTCGAGAAGTCGGACGAGGGCGTCTCCTTCGGCGCCCCGGAGAAGAAGCTCGGCATCAAGGGCTCCCCCACCCGCGAGGTCTACTTCGACAACGTGCGCATCCCGGCCGACCGCATGATCGGCGAGGAGGGCACCGGCTTCGCCACGGCGATGCGGACCCTGGACCACACCCGCATCACCATCGCCGCCCAGGCCCTCGGCGTCGCCCAGGGCGCGTTCGACTACGCCAAGAACTACGTCCGGGAGCGCAAGCAGTTCGGCAAGCCGATCGGCGACTTCCAGGGCATCCAGTTCATGCTCGCCGACATGGCCATGAAGATCGAGGCGGCCCGGCAGCTGACGTACGCGGCGGCCGCCAAGTCCGAGCGGGGCGACGCCGACCTGACCTTCCAGGGCGCCGCGGCCAAGTGCTTCGCGTCGGACGTGGCGATGGAGGTCACCACGGACGCCGTCCAGCTGCTCGGCGGCTACGGCTACACCCGCGACTACCCGGTCGAGCGCATGATGCGCGACGCGAAGATCACCCAGATCTACGAGGGCACGAACCAAGTGCAGCGGATCGTGATGGCGCGCAACCTGCCGTAACAGGGGCACGCCAGAAGCCGTTTCGGCGGTCCGGGCCCGGACGGTGCCCGGACGGTCCCACGGCTTCCCGTTCCACTGAAGCCCGCTCCCCGTCGCGGCCCGTTCCTGGGCGTCATGCCAGGGAAATCCTGGACTGGCGCTCAGGCCCCTGGGGCGCTTGACCTGCGGAGAAACCACGGCCCCCGGCACCACGGCGGGGGCCGTTCGCGCGGGGCCGCCGGGACACCTCCGACTGTTCTCGCTCCGTCGGACCGTCGGCGCCGGGGATCAGCAGCGCGGCCGCGGCTGCCCGGCCACACCCCTCCGCTCCCTGGAAGGCGTGG
Source organism: Streptomyces caeni (assembly GCF_042678285.1). Lineage (NCBI taxonomy): Bacteria > Bacillati > Actinomycetota > Actinomycetes > Kitasatosporales > Streptomycetaceae > Streptomyces > Streptomyces caeni. Next base: position 6,209 of record NZ_JBHUDX010000153.1, on the reverse strand, counting down.
CGACAGTGCTCCCGCATCACCTCTGCGCTGCTGTCGCCCGCCCCATCGGCAACGTCGCGGGGTCGGGGACGGTGGTCTCGTGGTACTCGCGGAAGCGGTAGCGCCCCCGAGAGAAGTCGCGTACTGGTGCGCCGGCGTTCGGAGAGTCAGGCATCCTCGGCCGCCGATTCCTGATCCGGGATGCGCTGTCCGCGCGATTCCGCGACCCTGAGCGCGTCCGCCAGGGCTTCTGCCAAGCGGCAGGCCAACCAGCGGTATTCGCTCGCCGACAGAGCTTTCGCGCCGGGTGCCGTGGCGTCGCGGGCGTACTCCAACAGTTCCTGGCCCATGCTGAGCTGTACCGTCTCGATGCTGTCGGCGAGGGTGGAGAGGTAGCCCCGGCCGTCGCTGCTCAGGTAACAGGGCTTCCCCTCCGGACTGGTCCACGGCAGTAAGCGGGGACCTCCTCGACCCGACGCGGCGTCGTACAGCTCTCTGCGACGCACGCGGTCGGCATCACTCCTGGGCTGGCTCACTGGACACCCCCGGCCTGGGTCACTGACGGTGGACACACTGACCGTAGGCACTGACCGAGCGTCACCCCAGGTGGTGGCCATGGCAGTTCGCGACTCCTGGTTCATGAACTGCCACGCTGCGTGGCAGCTACCCGACAACGCCCAGGTAGTCGGCCATTTCACGCATCTCCGTCGTGAGGGTGCGCTTGCGCTTGCGCAGGATCTCCTCCATGGTCTCGGCGGCCCCGTTCTGGTGCCGCAGCCACTGCGGTGCGGCTTCCCTGGCACGGGTCAACTCGTCCATGGCGGCGGACAAATCGCCGGTCCGGGTGTAGGCACGCGCCACGTCGAGGGTGAAGCGGTTCCCGTCGTTGGTGCTGGGCCTGCCCAAACGCTTCCACGCCCTGGGCGACAGCTCCTCCCGCTCGCCTGCCTTGCGCACCACCGCGCGGGCGTCGCCGACGACCATGTCGTCTTCGAGTGCCTTGACCGCGACGGTGACCGGCCCGAAGACGGACCAATGCCGGGAGACATTGCGATGCGCCGTCCCGATGGCGGATGCCGCGACCCGGGCGGCTTGCCGGTACTCCTTCGCCTCGTCGGGACGGTTGTTCCTCGCGGCTGCGGCGGCAGCCTCCATCGCCAGGCCGCCCCACACCGCGTAGTGGTCCGGCTCGGCCCCCGTGATCTTCGGCTCCATCGCGTCCATGCTCCGGGCAGCGACTTGTTCCGCCTCGTCCAACCTCCCCTGCCTCACCAACAGCCAGCACATGCAGCCGACACCGGAGCCCGCCGCAAGCATGTCCCCGGCCTGACGGGCGTCCATGATGGCGCCACGTACAGCGGCATACGCGATGTCGTACTGCCGTACCTGGGTGAGGTAGGTGCCGGCCAGACGCAGTGCCTCGGCGCGGGCCAGCAGGGCCTGCCGGTGCTCGTCCCCGCTGTCGAAGTAGGCGACGGCTTGTGCGGCATCACGCAGCAGGCCCGGCAGTTGAACGGCGACGCTCTTGTAGCTGTCGGAGAAGTACAGCACCCGCGCGTCTTGCAGCGTCCGCCGGAAGGCGCGCAGGTTCGGCTCCTCGGCCACGGCCTCGGCGTCCTGGTCCACGAGCCCGACGGCCGGGGTGAGCGCGGCGCGGAGCTGGATCAGGTTGACCCGGTTCGGCTCCTCAGCCTGCCCGACGGGCTCCGGTGCGTCCGAGGCCATCAGCGCGGCCGTGGTCACTCCCAGCGCGCGGGCAAGCGTGTGCAAGGTCTCCATGCGGATGGTGCCGCCCTGCTCGGCCTTGCGCACGGTGCCCGGCGATACGCCTGCGGCGTGGGCCAGTTCCTCCTGACTCATCCCCGCGCGACGCCGGTACTTGCGGACGTTGTCAGCCAGCTCCGTGGTCATCAACTCGGCACCTCCCACTCCACGGTACGCCCGGCCGGCACATCAACCGGGGGCGCTCCAGCAGACTCCGCCCACAAGGGTTCCCACCACGCAACGGACCGGGCTCCGCCAGGACGAGGGCCTGAGCGGGAGGGGCCCCCTCGTCGGTCGGGCAGCTTCACCGAACCAAGGTTCCCCGGGGCCGCCAAGGCTCACCCCGCGACGCTTACGCTCGGCCTTGGCGGCCCCCAGGGGTTCCTGGTACGCCTCCGGCGACCGGGCGGCGAGGGCCCCCTCCTGCGGCCCCGACCCCACACCATGACGAAAGCCGCACGCGCACTCGGCCCCCTGCTCCTGGGAGGGAGGGCCGGGGTCTGGGACAGAGCCCGAGAAGGCTTCGCTGTACGGGCTGTTGCACGCCCGGACCGGCAGGGCCGTTGCCGAGCGGGGCGGAGACAGGAGCGAGCGGCGGCCCCGCAGGGCCGGAGCAGGCGCGACCCGCATTCAACGGCCCGACGAGCACCGAGCCCAGCAGAGACGAGGGCGCCGAACCGCCACCCTGTGCCGCGGTTGTCCGCTGACGTTGCCGTCAACTACTGATCTTTGGCTACGGGCTTGACGCTGGCAGCGTGAGTTCAAGGCCGGTTCCGGCCAGGAGTGCCAGGAGGAGTTCGGGGTGGCGCTGGACATAGCGGAGGGCACTGCGGGCGGCTCGGTGCAACTCGTCAATCGAACTCGGCGGTGGAGCAGCGCGAAGAAGCGCGGGAAGTCCTTCTTCGTGTAGCCGCCGGACGGCTTGACCGCGTAGATCAGCCGGGGCTCGACACCTTCCTTGAAGCACACCCAGGCAACCATGCTGATCTTGTCGTTGCGCTTGCCGGACATGCGCAGAACCGGGGTGTACCCGGCCTTGCCCCAGGTCCGGCGGACCGGGCCGTTCAGCCAGGCCCCCGCCTCGTCCTCGAAGCAGATCCACCCGCCGACGGCTGTGACCTGCGAGGATGGGACGCCACCGGCCACGTCTCCGTGCGCCATGCGGCGATCGCCTCCTCGTCACGCTCGATGGCCCGCACCTTGGGCACCTGCCACAACCAGCCCAGACGGTCCAGCAGCCGCCCGCGTTATGTTTTTCGCGGTCCTGCAAGAGGGCCGCTGGCCTCCGGGCCCGGCATGACTGTGTCCCCCTGTCGAACGGATGACCTGGGGGGGTGGTGTCACCGGGCCCGAGGGGTGTCGTCGGAGACGCTGATGAGAGGTCCGACCGCCGCCCGACCGGGCGCAACGCCCGGCCATTCGCGGGCGGCAGGTCTGCATAACGTGGATGCGCGAGAACGGCCCAGACGCCCAGGCCGGCACGGCATCGAGTGAGTGGGGGCACGGTGATCGACACCAGCAGCGTAGGCGTCTTGCTCGGCCTGGACGTCGGCAAGAGCACACACCACGGCCACGGGCTCACCCCGGCCGGCAAGAAGGTCTTCGACAAGCCTCTGTCCAACAGCGAACCGAAACGGGGGATGTCTTCGACAAGCTGGTCGCGAAGTTCGGCACCGTCCTCGTCGTCGTGGACCAGCCCGCGTCCATCGGCGCCCTCCCCCTGACCGTCGCCCGCGATGCGGGCTGCCAGGTCGCCTACCTGCCCGGACTGGCGATGCGACGGATCGCCGACCTCTACCCCGGCGAGGCGAAGACCGACGCGAAGGACGCGGCCGTGATCGCGGACGCCGCCCGCACCATGCCGCACACGCTGCGCTCCCTGGAACTGACCGACGAAATCACCGCCGAGCTCACCGTTCTCGTCGGCTTCGACCAGGACCTCGCCGCCGAGGCCACCCGCACCTCCAACCGGATACGCGGCCTGCTCACCCAGTTCCACCCCAGCCTGGAGCGGATCCTTGGACCCCGCCTCGACCACCAGGCCGTCACCTGGCTGCTGGAACGCCACGGATCCCCGGCCGCCCTGCGGAAAGCCGGCCGCCGCAGACTCGTCGAACTGATCCGCCCGAAGGCCCCCCGCATGGCCACCCGGCTCATCGACGACGTCTTCGACGCGCTCGACGAACAGACCGTCGTCGTCCCCGGCACCGGCACCCTCGACGTGGTCATCCCCTCCCTGGCCCGCTCGCTGACCACCGTCCACGAACAACGACGGGCCCTGGAAGCCCGGATCAACGAACTGCTGGAGGCCCACCCTCTTTCCCAGGTCCTGACGTCGCTGCCCGGCGTCGGCGTCAGGACCGCCGCTGTGCTGCTGGTCACCGTCGGCGATGGCAGCAGCTTCCCCACCGCCGCTCACCTCGCCTCCTACGCCGGCCTCGCCCCGGCCACGAAGCAGTCGGGCACCTCGATCCACGGCGAACACGCACCCAGAGGCGGCAACCGACAGCTCAAACGCGCGATGTTCCTGTCCGCGTTCGCCCTGCACGACCCCGCCTCCCGCGGCTACTACGACCGCTGCCGGGACCGCGGAAAGACCCACACCCAGGCCCTCCTCCGCCTCGCCCGCCAACGCATCAGCGTCCTGTTCGCCATGCTCCGCGACGGAACCTTCTACGAGGCACGCGGCCCCGAAACAGCCCACGCATGACCAGCTCGAGCTTGACGAAGGACATAGAGGCACCCCCCGAGACCTCGTACGTGACACCGAACCGCTCCTCGATCAGCCTGCCGATCCGCGCCAGCGTCCACGCTGGTCCTCCCAGCCGTGCTCCATCGGACCGGCCCACAGCAAGACCTCCAGCTCCGCTTCCTGCTTGGCAGACAGGTACGAGCTGCCGCCTGGCCCCATGGGCAACAGGGCATCCCTGCCGCCCTCCCGCCAAGCCCTATGCCACAGGCCGACCGGCCGCCGACCGACCCCGAGCACCTCCGCGACCTTGCTCCACCGCACCCCTTGTTCGAATAAGTCGGCCGCCTACAGACACCGCCGCTCCGCCTCAACCAGGCTCAGCAGCCTGCGAGTTCGAGTCCCCATACATCTGGTATACCGCGCATGGCCGACTCGTCAACCACGACCTCAAAAATCCGTACTGCTGCCACACCACACAAAAGCCCCGCCAGGCGAAACCTGACGGGGCTTTTGTGGAACCTGAACAATAAGCACCGTTACCCGCAAGACCCGATTATCGAATCACAGGCCGAGGCATTACCACTCACAGGCTACAACTCAACGGGCGCCACTGTTCGGAGCTACTTCGATTACTCGCACGCACCAGGGAACACCTCACTGAAGACCCCTTCCTTTCGCAATAGATCAGAAAGGAAATGCGCTTCTACGTACGTACCCTCATACCCGCGCCGCTTCAATTTTTGGGATGACTCCTGGGCCTCGCGAATAGAGAGATCGAATGCACCACGAAACGCCTTCAGGATCCCCCCGCCGCGATATTCTCTGTCGGTCAGCTTCACGCAGTACGAGCCGTGCTGCGCCAAGATTTCGCTGCGCACCTCCACCGGAGCTGGGCCCCAGGCACCATGATGCGAAATTCCGCAGGCATCACAAGCCCACTCAACCTCCCACCGCAGCCGGCCACCCCTCACCAGTTGCACTACCCACCCCGTACAGGGCTCGCCACACCCCTCGCACGGACCCGAGAGCTTCGCAGCTTGTTCACTCATTCCCAACCTCTGATGGACTTGTATCGCGCGATGATCCCATAAAAGCGCGGTGACAGACCAGATCCATCACGCGGATGATGAGTGCCCGCCGGTATGCCGCGACTGAACCATCGGTGGTGCAGCTCTTCGTGTACCAGGCTATCGCGAAGCTCTGCCCTACTCACGAAAGACTCTGCGCCAATCTGCGTTCCGCCATTCGGCCTCGCTATTCCTGTGCTAACCCAAGGGCTGTAAACGGGCTGGTGGGTGAATCGGAGACCGGGAAAGTCCTCGGCAATTACAGCCTCGATGGCGCGATTCCGCGAGGCAGCCGTCTTCCCTGTCACATGACTCAAGTCAGACGTCCATGTATTGCCGCCTGCCTTTCCTTCAACTCCGCTTAGGCCCACCGGCGGTTTCGCTGCCTTCGCTTCCGTGCTCAGGACCTTGGAGGCAAGGGCTGTGGCTCCCTCCTCCAGTACCCTTCCGGTCCCGTAACCGAGGAAACCGCTGGCTGCGCCGGTGACGGCGCCGGACAGTTCGGCCCGGAGGTAGCCGCCAGTGCTGTGGTCGGCGTCGGAATCAAGGTAGTTTCCGACCACTGAGCCGGCCATGCCGCTGAGCGTGGCGCAGCCGGTCGCCAGACCGAAGCCGACCCCGCCGCTGGCCACGCCTGTCGCGGTCACCGCCAGGGTGTGTCAATTTAACGGCTGATCTTGGTTGTTGAGTGGTCAGTTGTTGCTCGG